>NZ_JBHFKT010000027.1:0-75235 GCF_042879335.1 Photorhabdus sp. RM96S
TATGGAAGAGAGAGATCTTAACGTTTTAATGAGAGAAATGCCTATAAAAAGTCATATTCTGATTTTTATTTAACCAAAATAACCTTATTAAAAATGTGAGATCTCACCCTGCGGCGGCAAGGGAGCGAATCCCCGGGAGCATAGATAACTATGTGACCGGGGTGAGTGAGTGCAGCCAACAAAGTGGCAACTTGAAAGATGACAGGTATATATGATTGGGCTGGTCAGCTAAGGATAATTGATAAATCTAAAGGGGATACCCGCTTCTGTCATGCTAAATGTATTGAGATAGAAGGGAATAGGATATTTGATATGCTAGAGAATGAACATTATCTTGTAGGATTAAACTATCAGAAACTTATTAGAAAACTTGCTGAATATTATGCAGAATTAAATGTGATTCATCCTTTTAGAGAAGGAAATGGGCGAACACAGCGACTATTATTTGAATATATTGTTATAAACTGTGGATATAAAATCTCTTTTGAATCTATAGATGCTAAACAGTGGATTGAAGCTAATATTTCTGCTTATCAATGTAACTATCAGCCATTAATAAGGATTTTTGAAAATTGTGTCTCTTAAATTATATAATTTTGAGATGATATAATAAATTATTTACTGGTATTTTTTATCTAAGATTTCTGGTGATTTCAACTTATGAGCTTGCCGATTAAGCATTCCACTTAATTTTGATTGAATTTATTTAAAGTGATTGACGGTTTAAAAAATATAAAATAAATAGAACCGTACAATGAAAGCGACAAGAACAAAACTATCCTTGTCACTTTGTTATTAAATATATTATTATCAATTGATTTAAAGGCAAATTGTCCAAAAGAAAAGGCTAATAATCATTACTGGCGTACATGTCTTAGCGCATTTACTCAGAGATTTCTCATTGTAATAACATAAATTTGCCGACGCGAAGTTAGGCGAGAAAGCGGTAATGCTCAATACTAAAAAACAAATTGATAGCTTTTTCATGGTTGGTACCTCATCAGGGGATTATGTAGAGTAAAATAATTTATCCTAGCTACTAATTATTGTTCAAGAATAGGTAATAAGTTCTCTTTTCGTATAATTTTTTGTTGTATTGTTGAAAATCTGTTGAAGTTAAGTATGGACTTTAATGATTTTTTAGCTGCTGGTATTTTGAGTAGAAATAATATACGCTTTAGTGTTTGTTTTAACTGACTTATTTAATTTAATTAAGATCATACTATAAAATTATTTTTCTTTACCAATAAGTAGGCTAGGGTTGTTATGCTTGAATATGCGATACTAAAAAAATCAAAGGCGCTAAATTTTTAATTAATGAAAACTTTATAAAGTTTCCAGACATTAAAATACCTATTGATATTACGTATGAAAATAAAAAATATGGTTTTGATATGGGGTTGTTCAACGGAGATAAATATGTCAGATTTGACTCATTGATGATAAAAGAGCATGACGATTTTCTAATATTAGAATGTGTCAATAAAACTGGTGTTATATGGTTTGTTTTTTTATTTAAAAATTATATTCCTGAAGAAATAAAAAACTGTAATTTTAGTGTTATCATTAATAATATGTTTGGTGATAAATGTGAACACCCCTTATGAGCTCAAAGCTCTTGGAGAGAAAATCTCTTAGGAGTCATTATGTCAAAGCAGAAAGCAGCCATTAAAGATATCAAAAAATTTGATACGCAGCAGGTGTATACTGCTGTGGGTGGGGCTATTGACTTGTTGATAAAAGCTGCCCCAAAAATGTTTGAGCATAAGCCAAAAGTTGAGCTTCAGGGAAAGCGTAAGAATCATCACCAAGCTGCTTAAAATTTTTTGAGTAGTCATCAATAAACCTGCCTACAGTGCGGGTTTTTTCATATCTACACCGCTTAATTGCGGTTTTTTTATTTCCATAGGAATCGAAAATGCAAACTCGTTCATTTCTTCTTGATACCGAGTCATGGGATTTAACGTTAGATGATTCTGGAAATATCGCCATTACTGATAATCCCTATTCTGTAGCGCAGGATGTCGCTTGTGCCTGTAGTACATATCTGGGTGAGTGCTGGTATGACACAGCATTGGGTATTCCTTATTACCAGCGAATTTTGGGATATTGGCCGGGAACTCAGCTAATCAACAGCAAAATGCAACAAGAAGCAATGAAGTTACCTTATGTTCAGTCTGCCACTTGTAAAGTTATAAATGGAAAGGAGAGAACTATTGCGGGCATGATGACAATAACGGACATGAACAATCAATCAACGGTGGTAAATTTCTGATGACTAACTCTGTAGTACTGACAACAAGTGTTCCAGGTGTAACCTTTACAAAGACGGGTCTAACTGTGCCCGACGAGGTTGATATTTTAAATGGGCGGCTAAATGATTTGGCTACAGCAATGGGTGGTGCAATGAGTACGAGCTTAACAACACCGCAAGGTCAAATAGCCATGAGTGATGCGGCTATCATTGCTGACAAGAACGATCAGTTACTTGCTATCGTCAATCAAATTAATCCGGATTATGCAACCGGACGTTTTCAAGATGCTATCGGACGAATTTATTTTTTAGATCGAATTCCAGCATCGGGAACAACGGTAACAGCAACATGCACTGGGTTAGTTAATACAGTTATTCCAATTGGTAGTATTGCTCAAGATAAAAAAGGGTATCTTTATCATTCACTAACAGAGGTTAAGATCCCGGGCAGCGGCTCTGTTGATGTTGTTTTCCAAAACTCAACATCAGGGCCGTTAGCATGCCAAATTGATGACTTGAACACGATTTATAGCTCGGTGCCCGGTTGGTCAGGTATCAGTAATGCGAGTGCTGGCGTACCTGGCATAGATGAGGAAACCCGCGCTAATTTTGAGTATCGTCGTAAACAATCTGTTGCTAAAAATGCGACAAACTCATTACATGCCATTTATGCCGCAGTATTAGAAGTAAATGGCGTGGCAGACGCATACGTTATTTCAAATGATACATCGGTAGTAAAAACGGTCGGGGTATCAAAATACAGAATGGTGCCAAACTCTATTTATAGTGCTGTGTATGGGGGAAAGACTGAGGATGTCGCTAGAGTAATCTGGAAGAAAAAGCCTCCAGGTATTCCTACGAACGGAAATACAACTCACACAATTGTGGATGATGAAAACTATGTTCAGCCTTACCCCGAATATGAAATTAAATATGTGATACCCGCGCCCATTCGTGTCTATGTTGACGTCTCACTTGCGAATAGCGATTACCTTCCTGCTGATATTGAAACACAGGTTAAGTCAGCTATAGCGCAAGCATTTAACGGAGAAGACGGTGGAACGCGAGCAAGAATAGCATCTACATTATTTGCTGGTAGATATTATTCAGGCGTTTATAACATAGATACATCGAGTGTTGATATTTACAATATTACGCTTAGCCGTGACGGTATTACTTATTCAACATCAATTAGTTTTGGTATTGATGAAATCCCAACGCTTGACGTTGATAATATTTCTGTGAAATTAGTAGGTTCATAAATGGAAAATGTGGGAGCAACTATTCTTGCTCAGTATGCCGCTAGTCCAAAACTCAACTCACTTATTCGAAGCTTCAATGCCGCTGTTTCCTCTGCTGAATTTATTAATACATTTTACGATCTGATTTGGAACATTGACACAGCAAATACTTACGGACTGGATGTGTGGGGAAAAATAGTGAATGTCAGCAGGCGGCTTACTGTTAATGAAAATGTAAAATATATAGGTTTTGGTGAAGCTTTACTGAATGTTCCGACAACGACAGATCCAAATCCATTTGACCAAGCACCATTTTATTCCGGGGAGTCAAAAACAAAAACTATTGAGCTATCAGATCAGATGTACCGAAAGCTAATTATGATGAAAGCCATGTCAAATATATCTGACTGTACTATACCAAACATCAACAGAATGCTTGTTTATATGTTTAGCGATAGTGGACGTGCATATATCACTGATGATGGAAATATGAAGATGAGTTATGTATTTGAATTTCAGCTATCAACAGCAGAATTAGCAATTGTTCAAACATCGGGAGCACTGCCTTACCCGGTTGGTGTCAGTGTCGCAATCGTTCAAAGGATACCAACAAATGAAATCAACTGAAAAACCTAATCTTATTGCTGTTCCGTTTGCGAGCGCCGGAGACTATAACGAGATTGCAACAAAATCAACTGAAAGCAGCTTGGCAAAAGGCGTAGCTACGTATCTGAGCGGTTTTCCCCCGTTAACGATGACAGCAATATCTGCTGGTGGAATTCCTCCATCTGGCAAGGATATGAACGGGATATTGAATGATATTACTACCGCAATACGTTATTCAATGTCTGGTGGCTTGTATTCGTATAATGCTGACTTTAGTGCTGCCATTGATGGTTATCCTAAAGGAGCCATTGTTGCCAGTTTTGATGGAAGTAAAATTTGGTGGAATGGGGTAGAAGATAACAATACAGATCCGGATAGTACATCAGTTTCCGGTTGGAAAAATCTACTAGCAGATCCTAATGGGTTATTTCTACAGAAAGCTAATAACTTATCTGATATTAATAACAAAGCGACAGCGCGTAATAATTTGGGACTGGGAGAGATTGCAACTCAAGATTTTATTCCTGACGCCACACTCACAGAAAAAGGCATCACCCAACTTACAGACAAGACAGGTAACAGTAATACCCTTGCAGCAACTCAGAAACTTGTTTCTGATGTGAATGATAATGCCAATAATAAGCTCGCTAAAAATCAAAATGGCGCTGACATCTTCAATAAAACTGAATTTGTAAAAAATATCGGTTTATCGGAAACGATGGAGTTGGCTAAAGGGGCGGTGCCGAATAGCCGGAAAATTAACGGGAAGCTGTTGGCCGGGGATATTAGTTTGAATGCTGGGGATGTGGGAAGTTATGCTAAATCTGAGAGCGATAATACTTTCTTGCGCATTTCTAGCGATAAAACCGCAACAATTGGCAGTTTACTGATTGATAGTAAAACGCCATTTCCTGAATTGCGTTTCAAATCGAAAGATGGGTATGTATTGGGGATTAACGGTTCAGAAGGGAAATTGTTGCATATCTATTCTAACGATACCAGGAATCAGCGGCGTTACAATATATTAATACCTGAGAGAAGTGGTACTCTTGCATTACAAAATGCAGCCATAAAATCCGAAAATGGCTGGTGGCAATGTGGAGATACGGGGATTATTATTCAATGGGTTAAGGTTGCATCAGGTCAGCAATCATGGATAAAAGTAAATTATCCAATTTCTTTTAAAAATAAGTTTTTTGGTTATACTGCAAGCATGTCGAGTATAAATACATCAACTGGTCACACATTAGTACGTAATGCAACATTATCGACATTTGAATATCAAGTAGGTACTCCCAACAATAATGAGAACCCAGGCAAAGTTGTACATATATTATTTTGGGGGGTATAAATGGTCTATTTTTCCAGAAAAGAATGTGCTTTTTATAATGAAGCTCATGAAGAGTGTGTTGAAATAACAGTAGAAAAACACAATGAATTGCTTGACGGTCAATCACGCGGCTTTGCTATCGTCAGAGGTAAAGAGGGTTATCCAATTCTTACAAAGCAAGCACCGTCTGTTTATCACAAATGGGATAGTGAAAAGTGGATAATATCAGAAAGTGATAAAATAAAGCTTAGACGGGAACAGCAGCAACAAGCAGAACATAAGAAACAGCAACTTATGTTCACTGTAAGTAAACAGATCGCTCCGTTACAAGATGCTGTAGATTTGGGGATGTCGAGTGATGAGGAAAAATCGCTGTTAGCAGAGTTAAAAAAATATAGAGTATTATTGAACCGTGTTGATGTTAATTCAGCGTCAGATATTAACTGGCCCGAAAAACCCTTAGAATAATGGAATCAGGGCCAATTGAACCGACCCCCAATAGTTAGATAAGTCTAATCAAAAATGGCTTTTTTGCACTACTCTGACTGAATCGCCCTTTAAATGTTGGATAACCATCCAACATTTAAAGGTGTAGTCCATTTATGCTTTAATCTATTAGATAATCATCAACCCACCAGGATAATACTTAATCCAGTCAATAGCAGCATTGGGGTTAAATGGCTCAATACTCAGTCCTTCCAGGCATTGCCAGAGTTCCTGGGTGTTCTGGGTGGTAATAACAATACAGTCCGGCATCACCCGGATTTTTAGTGGCATTCCGAAGGTAAATCCCGCCTCCTGTAACCATTTTCCTTTTAAAGAAATGCCGTTTTTAGCTACCTTGCCAAAACGTTCAGCTTGGGAAATTCGCTGAATTGTTTTATTATCGCGTTTAGCCATAATTAACTACCTCGTATAGTTAGTTGTGGTAAGCAGGGTTATCGGGTGCCAGCCCGGTAGCTCTGCGTCAGTGAAAATAGTCTCTCAATGTCGAATTATGAACTATAGGTCACTTTTATGCAATAAAAATGTGACCTATAGTTTATCTGGGCTTTTCGTTTTCAGGCAGTCCATTGAGGGCGTCATTCCAGTGTTGATCCCGTTCTATATTATTCACTATTTTGCTGATCCATGTTTCTGATTTGCCCCACCGTATAGCCAGTTCGCGGCGCGTCCAGCCTTTTCGTTTCATTTCAGACTTAAACAATTCTGGCGGTATACGTTTCAAAATTACTCCACAAATATAAACTATTTATTGACACATCATAGTATAGCCATTTCGCCGGTAGGGTGACATTAGTAAATAAAATGACCGCAAAAACTGACGGTATCAAGTGCTGGATTTATGAATAATGCCCTATGAGGCAGAGATCTGGTGAGGCATTTTATTTTGCACTATGCATTATAAAATAGAGGTAGTTACTATGCTATAGACATAAAAAAACCAACCTAATTGTGGTTGGTTTTTCCAAAAGCTCCGCGGCTCCTTTGCGTATCCTTTTGTGTCCCTTCGTTGTCCGGTCAGTGTCCAATCAACTTTGCTAACTTACTGTTTTTAAAGCTGTTGTCCTGTCACCGTCCTTACTAAATTGGTGGAGCTGGCGGGAGTTGAACCCGCGTCCGAAATTCCTACATCCTTGGTACTACATGCTTAGTCTAATCTTTACATTCGCTTGCCAGCTGCGGATAGACACGCCACTAACAAACTAGCCTGATTAGATTTAACGCTTCAACCCCAGGCAAGGCATCCACGCGATCTCTTTTGGGTTTGACCTCTCTTGATCCCCGTCCTAAGAGCGGAGGCTAGGGAGAGAGGGCTCTGCGCAGGTTATTAAGCTGCTAGTGCGTATTTTTCGTCGTTTGCGACTATTTTTTTGCGGCTTTTTACGAGGCCAACCGCCCCTCGGCATGCACCTTGGGTTTCGCGAATCCCGTCGAATCCAGAATCAGCCCCAAGTGTCTTAAACGCAAGTATATCAGAATACTAAACCATAATGCCAGAATTTATCGCCCAGCATTCTTCATAATACGCGCTTTGTCTAATTTCCATTCACGTTCTTTGATGTCCGAACGTTTGTCGTGTGCCTTTTTGCCTTTCGCTACGCCAATTTTGACTTTGCACCAAGCATTTTTCCAATAAAGAGATAAGGCAACAACGGTATAACCTTCACGATTGACTCGACCATATAACGAATCAAGTTCGCGTTGATTAAGTAAGAGTTTGCGTGAACGCATTGGATCACAGACGACATGGGAAGAAGCTACATTTAACGGAGTGATGGTGGCACCAAAAAGATAAGCGTCGCCATCTTTGAGCAAAACGTAACTGTCGCTGATATTAGCTTTACCAGCGCGCAGTGATTTGACTTCCCATCCTTGTAACGAGAGACCCGCTTCAAATTCTTCTTCAATGAAGTATTCGTGACGAGCTCGTCTATTCATGGCAATGGTTGCCGAACCGGGTTTGTGTGCTTTTTTCTTTGTCATAGTGTATGCATTATACTGAATGCTTTGGTGAAAGAAATCTTTTCCCGCGCATATTTGCTGATTAATGCGTGTTTATTGCATTATACGCTGACAGTTTTTTCTTTGATCACGTATAGGTGATATTATTTGCTACAATTAAGCCTTACAGGAAATTATATGCCACAGATTAGTCGCTCTGCGTTAGTACCGTATAGCGTGGAACAAATGTATAAATTGGTCAATGATATCGATTCTTACCCGGATTTTTTGCCGGGGTGTGTCGGCAGTCGGGTGCTGAGTGTTAGCAGTAACGAAATGACTGCATCAGTCGATGTTTCGAAAGCGGGTATAAGTAAGACTTTTGTTACCCGGAATATTCTGGCCGATAACCAAAGCATTAATATGCAACTGGTCGACGGGCCTTTTCGTAAGTTGATGGGAGGCTGGCAGTTCATACCATTGAGTGAAGATGCCTGTAAAGTTGAGTTGCACCTTGATTTTGAATTCACTAATAAGCTGATTGAATTGGCTTTCGGTAAGATTTTTAAGGAGCTGGCTGGAAGTATGGTGCAGGCTTTTACTCTGCGTGCACGCGAGGTTTATCGTGTCTGATATCAATATCGAAGTTGTTTATGCATTGCCTGATCGCCAATATCTGCGTACGGTGAAATTGGCTCAAGGCTCAACTGTTGAGCAGGCAATAGTTGCATCAGGTTTACTGACTTTGCGTAATGATATTGATTTGCAAAAGAATAAAGTCGGAATTTATAGCCGTCCTGTCAAGTTGACGGATATTTTGGAAGAGGGTGATAGGGTGGAAATTTACCGCCCACTATTGGCTGATCCAAAAGAAATGCGTCGTAAGCGTGCTGAGCGGGCTAAAAATAATGCTCAATAATTACTATAGACAGTCAGTTATCTATTTTTTTGACGGACTGTCTATATTTCTTCGGTTATTGAAGATCTTCGGTAAGTGAATTTTCGTTTTTAATGTCAGTCAGTACACCATTACTGTTAAATGTCAGGGTCAGAGTTTGCTGAGTTACTTTTTCGTGCCCAGGTTGCTGACGGAATACATAAAACCACGTTTGAGTCCCAAACGGGTCTTGTAACATGGGGGTTCCTAATGTGTAAGCTACCTGTTGCTGGGTCATTCCCTTGTGGATTTTTGATACACTAGTCGGTGTTAGGTAGTTCCCCTGATTAATGTCAGGGCGATAAACAGCCCGTTCCAACGTAGAGCAACCCGCAGTCAGCATAACGAATGATATAGCAGCGGCAGTCAACATTTTACAGTGCATGGTAATTACATTCCTTTAGGAGTCAGGGGGTTGATAATAATAGACCTTGACGAAATTGAAAACCTTTATACCCGTTATCTTTCAAGTTGCCTCTTTGTTGGCTACGCTCACTCACCCCGTCGCGATGCATCTTGAAATCCATAGGGTATACAAGCTTTAGCTATGACCTTAAATATACGCAAAAGTTGTATCAAATTACGCTGCTAGCAGCTCTTTAGCGTTTGCCAGGGTATTTTTTGTTACTTCACTGCCCGCGAGAAGCCGCGCCAGCTCTTGTAATCTGGCTTTTTTATCCAGCAGTTGCATTTGAGTTTCAGTTTCTTCACCGTCAGTCTGTTTACTGACATAAAAATGTTGGTGACCACAACCGGCTACTTGAGGTAGGTGGGTGACGCACATAACCTGTGTAGATTCGCCTAATTCACGTAACAGACGGCCGACAATTGCAGCTGTTGGGCCGCTGATACCGACATCCACTTCATCGAAAATCAAGGCGGACGTTTCCATTTTCTTAGCCGTTATAACCTGAATTGCCAGCGCAATACGGGAAAGTTCACCACCTGAAGCAACTTTTGCGAGAGATTGGTGTGGCTGACCGGGGTTAGTGGTGACGTTAAATTCAACTTTATCTGAACCATCAGCATTCAGATGTTCAGGTGCAAAAGAGACATCAATGGTAAAGCGACCATGAGGCATGGCGAGTTGATGCATACTGTGAGTAATGAGTTCACTGAGTTCTTTAGCATATTGTTGACGAACCAGATGCAATCTTTCTGCAACTTCCAATGCCAGCTTATGGTGTTTATTGACCTGCTCGCTAAGGTGGGTGCAGTCATCTTCTTGCTGCGCCAGTAATTGCTGTTCTTCTAATAATTGTTGATGTAGTGAAGGAAGTTCTTCCGGTGCAACGTGGTGTTTGCGGGCCACTCTAATTTGTTGTGAAATTTTTTGTTCCAGCTCAAAAAGACGATTTGGGTCCATATCCAGTTGATCACCGTAATGGCGGAGTTCATCGCTGACTTCATTAATTTGAATGGATGCTTCTTCTAACATGGTGAGTAATTGACTGAATTTATCATCCATAGTAATGAGTTCTGCCAGTTCGTGTTTGGCGTAGTTCAGCAGACTGGTAATATTTTGTTCATCGTTATCACTAAGTAACTGGAGTGCGGTTTGGCTGACAGATAGTAGCTGACCACGGTTTGCTAGCCGTTTATATTCATTATCTTGTTCTTGATATTCACCTGATTGTGGTGCCAGCTCATTGAGCTCTTTTAAGTGATACTCCAGTAACTGTTGACGAGATTGACGTGCAAGCGCCTGTTGTTGGAATCGAGCCAGATCCTGACAACTTTGGTGCCATTGCTGATATGCCTGTTTCATTTCATTTTGCAGATTGAATTGATTAGCGTAAGTATCAAGCAGGCGTTTTTGGTGGCCGTTATTTAATAGTAATTGATGGGCGTGCTGACCGTGAATTTGAATAAGGTGGGTACCCAATTCGCGTAATTGGGAAATCGGTACGGCAGTGCCATTGATAAAGCCTCTGGAACGACCATCTGACGTTATTGTACGGCGTAGTAAGCATTCATTACTGTCATCAAGTTGGTGTGCTTCTAGCCATTGGCGAGCAGAAGGCGTATCAGAAAGAGAAAACCGGGCACAAATATCAGCACGAGAAGCCCCGCTACGCACCATATTGGCCTCACCACGATTACCCAGACATAAACCTAATGCATCAATTGCGATGGATTTACCCGCGCCGGTTTCACCTGTGATGGCTGTCATGCCTGGCTGGAAGTCAATTTCAAGCTCACGAACAATGGCAAAATTGCTAATGGTTAACTGGGTGAGCATCACACTTCTCCTGTGTATAAAAACACCTCTGTATCTTCATACAGTATAAACTGGTTTTTTATACAGTAAAGTAGTGAGACCTAATTTTTTAGAACATTTTTTTAGACCAGCTTAGTTTTGTACTTAATGTGTTGAAGTAATTATAGTCTTGAGGATGAATGAGATTGAGCTTCTGTTTGCTGCGGCTAATAACTACATCCTCTCCATCCTGTATAGGTAGAACTATTTGGCTATCGCAACTGACTTCATAATCGTTGCTATTTTGGGAAAATTTCAGCCTGATGCTGCTTTCACTACTGATAACCAATGGTCGGGAAGACAATGTATGTGGGAACATCGGTACCAGGACGATAGCATCCAGATTTGGTGTCAGAATTGGCCCGCCTGCGGAAAGCGAGTAAGCTGTGGAACCCGTTGGCGTTGCGATAATTAGTCCGTCAGAACGTTGGGAAAAGGCAAAACGTTCATCAATATAGACTTCGAATTCAATCATATGTGCCACTTTCCCCGGATGGAGTACGACTTCGTTGATAGCGGTACTGATACGAGGTTTCTGGCCGTTTCTTCTGACTTGAGCTTCTAGTAGGAAACGGTGTTCGTTCCGATATTCGCCATCCAATACTTCAGAAAGTTGTTGCAAAGCATTATCAGGATCTAAGTCGGTCAGAAAACCTAGATTGCCTCTGTTAATACCAATGACTTTAATGTCATAACGGGAAAGGACCCGGGCAGCGCCCAACATATTGCCGTCACCACCAACAACGACAGCTAAATCAGCTTGTTTGCCAATTTCGGTCAGACCGCCAGTTTGTGCATCTTTTAAACCAATGTCTTTGGCAACCTGACGATCAATAATGACAGAATAACCTTTGGATTTTAACCAATGATAAAGCATCTCATGAGTAGCAAGTGCTTCTGGGTGGCGAGGATGACCAACAATACCTATGCATTTGAATTTTTTATTCATCGTTGTAATTGCCTTCTAGCAAGAGGTTTTATCCTCACAATACGGCGGGTTCCCTTGAATCCCCAGTTTAGATCCCCATAATAGGCTAAGTAGCGAGATTAATGCCAAATACGCGGAGATATTCATGAGTAGTAAAGAACAAAAAATGCCTGACGAGCAAGTCTCGGAAGATATGGAAGTTGTATCTGAACAGCAAAATAGTGCGGATAAAGCAGAAGCATCAGAGACAGAAAGCGTTGTTGATCCGCGTGTCGCAGAGCTGGAAGAACAGCTCAAGCAGGCGCAACAACGTGAACGTGATGCCATTTTGCGTGCTAAGGCTGAAGTTGAAAATATCCGTCGTCGTACTGAGCAAGATGTGGAAAAAGCCCATAAGTTTGCGTTAGAAAGATTTGCCAATGAACTGCTACCAGTGATTGATAATCTTGAGCGCGCTTTGGAGGTGGCAGATCGTACTAATACCGAAATAGCACCTATGGTTGAAGGCATCGAGCTGACGTTGAAGTCTTTCCTTGGGGCTGTGGGTAAATTTGGTATTGAAGTTGTTGGCGACACAAATGTTCCTTTTAATCCTGAAATTCATCAGGCTATGACCATGATGGAATCCGATCAGCATGAACCAAATCATGTCATGATGGTCATGCAGAAAGGGTATACCTTAAATGGCCGTTTGTTACGCCCGGCAATGGTAGCTGTATCAAAGTAATTCTAGCTCAGTAGTCATTTTAGTTCAGTAATAAGTATCAATGCCGCTCCAACAGGGGCGGCATTTTTTTATTGTGGCAACTCAGGTGTCCAGTTGATTGGCTCGATGCCTTGTTTTTCTAGCAATGCATTGGCTTTTGAAAAGTGTTTGCAGCCAAAGAACCCTCTGTGAGCAGATAGTGGAGATGGATGAGGTGCTTTGAGAACATGGTGTTTATTAGCATCAATAAAGTAGCCCTTTTTCTGAGCGTGGGAGCCCCAAAGCAGAAAAACGACACCTGAACGGTGCTCATTGATAGCGGCAATGACTTTATCAGTGAACGTTTCCCACCCCAGATTCGCGTGGGAGTGTGCATTACCACGTTCTACGGTGAGTACGGTATTGAGTAGTAACACCCCTTGTTTAGCCCAACTGACTAGGCAACCGTGATTTGGATGCTGGAAGTCAGGTATATCGGATGCCAGCTCTTTGTACATATTAACCAGAGAAGGTGGCGCAGGAATACCCGGTTGTACAGAAAAAGAGAGGCCATGTGCCTGATTGGGGCCGTGGTAAGGGTCTTGCCCAAGTATCACCACCTTAATATCAGCCAATTCGGTGTAGCGGAATGCATTAAATACATCCTGTTGTGGCGGATAAATAGTTTTACCTGCCTGACGTTCTTTTGCGACATAGGCCAGCGTGTCGAGAAAATAGGGCTGTTTTTTCTCGTTACCGATTACGTCGTGCCATGTGAGGGGTGCGGACATAGTAAATCCTTTTTATATAATTACCAAATGGATGTTAGCTTACCGATTACAAAATCAGAGGAAAACCTTTGATGCACATTAAAACTAAATTCTTGATAACTATTTCAATGTTGTAAAGTATTTTTGAAAGTTTATCCAAAAAATTGCTTTGAGGTTAGCTATAGAAACTTATTTAAAACGTAAGGTAGCAGTATGTTTTATAGTAACTATATGAAATTAACTGTTTTGAATCAATGAGTATCCTCATTTGTGTGGGTATATAGGAATGAGGCATATTGTTTTGACCAAATAACCAAGATAACTCATTGATAATTTGGTTTATTGTGCGAACGTAGAGATAGAAATGATTAAAGGTATTTAACACCGTGAAGGGCCAGATTGTGGTTAAGGATAAGCTGGATCGTTTGAATATTATATGAAGCCAAAACAGTATTTGTTGTAAGTAGTCAGTTCACTTTGACTCTTTTCTGGCTATTTATTGACAAATAATAGGTAGAAATTTCTCTGTTATCAGCGAGAAGAATCACAGTTGATTAATATTTTTAACAAAATTTAAACACTTGTTTAACCCAATGGCGTTCCCTGCCGATAGATTAGTTGTACTGATTAAATCGTCGATTATTTTCAGCTATCCTTAGGGGAATTTTATGAGTTTATCAATTGAAATGAATCTATCAGTCGATTCAAGTTTTCCCGTTTTAAATAATCTTCAACTTGTTACACCGCCTTCTGTTCCAGACCAGAATATTGAAAAAGCGACCACTGAAATTTTTTCCCTCTCGGAAATAACTAAACAAAATAATAGAGTCTATCAATCATTAATTAATGAGCAGAGTATTAACGTTAATTTAAAGTCAATCACAGGAATTAAGTCTGAGCAAATTAGAGGTAAGCAATCTCATGAGATTGATTATATGTTGACTTTAATTTCTGATGATGTCTACATACGCACCACGATGGGAATAGGTGATTATGTTCGTCTTTCTGATGGTGAATTATTAAAGGCAGGAATAGAGCCGGCAAATTTAAGGGATGAAACAACGGGTTTTCAGGCAGGTATTTATCGGAATGACGATCTCTATATAGTGGCTTTTGTGGGCACTAATGATTTGAAGGATATATTAACTAATTTACGGCAAGGTTTTGGATTTGATGAAGCTCAATATCATCAAGCAATTGATTTAGCTCGCACTGCCAGAATAGCATTTGGGGAAAACTTGTTATTTACTGGGCACTCTTTGGGAGGTGGATTAGCCGCGACAGCCGCATTATCAATTGGAAAGCCTGCGGTAATATTTAATTCAGCTGGTGTTTCTGACAATATGATGAAAAATTTGGGTTTTTCACCTCAAGAGGGTAGGGCTATCGCTGAAAATGGATTGGTACGCCATTATGTTGTGGAGCATGATTTACTTGATGCATTACAACAAAAACTGCCGGTATCTCAGCCAATAGGACATAAAATCTTACTGAAATATAATGATGATTCGGAAGAATCAGGCAAAGGTTTTCCTAATAATCTGATACGTGGATTAAAAGCACATTCTCTTGAAAAGGTGCTGGAATTATTAACGATATACAAACCTTGGTCATCTTTAAATGATGAACAGCAAGAAGAATCTCTAGTCATGCTTAATGAACCGGATCTGAGCATTTCCGCATAATTAAAGAGAAGTGTGATGAAAATTAATGAAGTAATTGAGCCTGAATCGGAACTAGATGGTCAGCGGAGTGAAGAAAATATAACTCCGTTACAATGGGCGATATTCAATCAGCGAATGGATGATGTTAATAATTTGCTGAGGGATGGAGCTGATCCTACTCAACCTGGGTTGCAACAAGAAAGTGCTTTACATACGGCTGCAAAAATCAACAATCCTGATTATCTTAAATCTTTATTATCAGTCGCGCATGATGTGAATATTATACATCCCGTAACCTTAGCAACACCTTTACATGTTGCGGTTCAGGTAGGGAGAAAAATGCAGATTGAATTACTGTTGGCCGCCGGTGCTAATCCTAATCAGGCTAATCGGATTGGAGATACTCCGTTACATATTGCAGCCAAAATTAATTCGCCGGAACTGGTGCTGATATTGTTGAAGTCAGGCGCTGATCCTAAATTACAAAACAAGCAGCAATCAACATTCCTGATGTATCTTAATTTTACACCGCTAAAAGCGCGGAGCTGTGAGATGCAAGCGGAATATGATGAAGTCAATTATTGGCTGAAAGCTCAGCAAGTCAGCCGATATTATTTGAAGTAAGATAAAAACGGGCTATTTGGCCCGTTATTTTTCATTTAAAGATCAATAAATTAAATCAGTAATTGTGGGTTGAAGCATTAGGATCAATTCACAAATCACCATGTTTTTATCGTATTTTATGAATATTATATATTAATTTATTTTCCTTAATAAACAATGTCTAAAACCCAGAGTTGCTGGATATATTTCCTTAAATACGTTTTTGTTTCTCACTGTGAGCTTACGTGATAAATGATATCTACATTGTTATAATATTTTACCTGGTTTTATTAAGCGAAATCATTAATCGTGATCATCCGTGTTGTTATATGTAGTGATTATTATGAAAAGTGAAGCAATTTATGGAGACAGTATCTGGCAGCCTAGTCGGGAAAAACAAAAAGACATAAGTATTATGGTAAGTTGCTTGGTATAAAATATTAAATTATTTATTTTTTAGAGGAAATGTTTCTTTATTTATGACTAATAGGGGAAAAATTAAATTAATTTACTGATGTGGCGTGTTTTTATGAAAAATAAATAGTATAACTCGTAATTAACATTAAATAATGTTCACTTATTGAAATTATCTTTTATCTTTATCTCAAAAAAACAGTTCATATTTATTTGAGTTTGACTTTAATTTAAATTAAAGGTGGAAAAATAAACTTGTGATAAGTGTTATATTTATATTGCCTTCACGCATAAATAGCTTTCCATAATACCGATACACCTATGCTTTTTATTTTCTTTTTAAGCAATATTGGTTATGTAGCCTATTTCACTGATTCTACGGACTGCTTGGATGAAAAGGCTGTATGTCTTAGTACACAAGGGCTGGTTGGAGGTGGAGCATAATTATGGGAACTTATTTATATCCTGTTCCTAATCCTGATTTTCCATTCCTTGGTGTGCATTTCACACGAATGTTCAATGGCAAACGGGATGTTGGTCCGAACGCGGTATTAGCAATAGAAATTGGACGAGAGATTGTAAGAAGATATTTTCCGACTTTTTGAATATAGTAGAACGGTAAAAATAATCATCAATCACTCCCAGCCGTCTGTTTTTTTACCTTATACTTTGATTATCACTTTAACAGGGCGATAATCAAAACATAAAGTTGGTAGATTTTGAAAAGTATCACCCGACATTCCTGAATTGGGTGCGGAATGTTGGATTTAAAAAAACATTTTCTCGGAGCCTATTATTTACTCACAGAATAATCTTACTATGCGAAGCTGTATATTATAATTAACGGGCCAATCGGCCCGTTTAAAGATTTACGCATTGCTATTGGTTGGCGCTTCTGGTTTTGGATTACCGGAAGGTTTACGGCGTTTACCGATATTTTTGCTATCTCGATGACGTATTTTAGCTTTTTTCTTCGATTCTTCCGCTTTCTTTTTCTCTTTGCGTTTAGCCAATACTTTTTTCGATGGCTTATTGTGGGCTTTGTCACTTGGTGCTTTGGTTGTTGGGCGAAGTTCATCAACAATCCGCGACGTGAGTGGTTCATCCAGATAGCGACTGATTTTGCCTAATAAAGGATGATCATGCGCTTCCACTAAGGTAATTGCAGTACCTTTGCGACCTGCACGAGCTGTCCGGCCAATACGGTGTAGATAAATATCGGCGGTGCGCGGTAAATCAAAATTGAAAACATGGCTGATATCATCAATATCCAATCCACGGGCAGCAATATCTGTTGCAACCAGAACAGTGATACTGCCATCATTCAGGCGCTTAACCGCTTCCGTCCTTTTAGCCTGTACCATTTCCCCTTCAAGGAATCGGGCTTTAATGCCGGCTTGATGCAATTCATCCACAAGTTCATGTACACGTTCACGTTTGCGAACAAAAATAATGGATTTAGTGACATCGGGTTGTTTTAGTAAATGGCAAAGTAAGGTTGTTTTGTGTGCTAAATTATCTGCACGGTAGTAAAATTGCTGGATTTTTTTGCGTTCACGGCGTGATGGTTCAGCATCAATTTCAACTGGATCTTCCAGTAAACGTTCAGCAAAATCACGGATGGCTTCCCCTTCCAGAGTAGCAGAGAATAGCATGGTCTGTTTGCGCCAACGGGTTTCACCCGCTATGGTTTCAATATCGTTGGCAAAACCCATATCCAGCATACGATCGGCTTCATCAAGGATTAGTGTTTCAACTGCCCGACAATCAAAGTTTTCTTCCTTGATATATTGCAGCAGACGGCCTGTAGTGGCGACGACAATATCTTGATTTTCGCTGAAAATTTCTGCGTGATTCATATAGGCTACGCCGCCAGTAATGGTAGCGATATCCAAATTGGTATGTGCAGCGAATTCTTTTGCCTGATCTGCCACTTGCATGGCTAGCTCACGGGTGGGCGTCAGGATCAGAATGCGTGGTGGTCCAGATTTCTTGCGTGGAAAATCTAATAAATGTTGCATAGCTGGCAGCAGGTAAGCGGCGGTTTTGCCGGTACCGGTAGGCGCTGATCCTAGTACATTACGCCCGTCCATTGCTGCCGGAATAGCCGCAGCCTGAATGGCTGTTGGGCGGGAATAACCTTTATCATTCAGGGCGTCAAGCAGGCGTTCATCAAGCTCAAGTTCAGAAAAGTTTGTTGCAGTCATCATATACCTCTGTTTAGGCCGCCGATTATAAACGGGTTGGGCGTATTGTTCATCTATTAAAGCGGTCAATTAAGGTAGATAGCTTTTACCGAAACATAATAACCTTTATCCTATGGCGAAATTTATTGTGCTAAATAGATATATACCCTATGGATTTCAAGATGCATCGCGACGGCAAGGGAGAGAATCCCCGGGAGCATAGGTAACTATGTGACCGGGGTGAGCGAGTGCCGCCAACAAAGAGGCAACTTGAAAGATGACGGGTATAGGTTATTAATTTGAAACAGAAACGACTTTTACGCCGGGATGGATTTACTTTCAAGCAATTTTTTGTTGGTCATGAGCGGTGTGCAATGAAAGTCGGAACTGATGGCGTTTTATTGGGAGCATGGGCTCCAGTTAGTGACAAAAAAGCGATTTTAGATATTGGCTGTGGCAGTGGGCTCATTGCGTTGATGCTAGCACAGCGTACGGATGAAAATACTAAAATTGATGCAGTGGAATTGGATACAGAGGCTGCATTGCAGGCGCAAGATAATGCAGAACAATCTCCGTGGCAGAAAAAAATAAATGTTTATCAGCAGGATATTGGTGATTTCGCTGAACAGTATTCGCAATGTTATGACTTAATTGTCAGTAACCCCCCCTATTTTGAACCGGCTGTTGCTTGTCGAAATGAGGCAAGGGAACAGGCTCGTTATACGGGGTCGCTGACTCACCAGCGATTATTACAATATGCAGAGACGTTGATTACAGCGGATGGTCTGTTTTGTGTGGTATTGCCATATGCCATTGGTGAGGAATTTGAAACAATGGCATGTCGTTTGGGTTGGTTTTCTCATCATCGGGTCAATATCCGCGACAGGCAAGGCAAGCCGTTGCATCGGATGTTATTGGCATTTTCCCGTCAGGAAAAAATCAGTTTAATCAGCGAATTGACTATTCGTCAGCCAGACGGTGCATACACGCAAGCATTTCAGCAATTGGTGACGGATTTTTATCTCTATTATTGAATTATTTTATGAATTGTGGAAAGAACCACGCCGGAGCGTGGTCATGCAGAAGTTTTGCCAGTAAAAATCAGGGCGTCAAAATCGTTGGTTTTGATTCTGGCAGTAAATCGGGGTAATCCAGTGTGAAATGCAGACCTCGGCTCTCTTTTCTTTCCAGCGCACAACGCACGATTAATTCAGCGACTTGCACCAGATTTCGTAATTCCAGCAGATTGTTAGAAATCTTGAAATTGGAATAATAATCGTGAATCTCCTGTTGCAGCATATTAATACGGCGCAGTGCTCGTTCCAGGCGTTTGGTTGTACGCACAATGCCGACGTAATCCCACATAAATAGACGTAATTCGTGCCAGTTGTGCTGAATGACGACCTGTTCATCTGAATTGTCAACACGGCTCTCATCCCAGAAAGGGAGTTGCGGCACTTCTTCTATTTTTTCGATCTGTTGTTGGATATCCTCTGCCGCAGACCAGCCATACACCAGACACTCCAGCAGAGAATTAGATGCCATACGGTTTGCACCGTGCAGACCCGTATAGCTGACTTCACCGATAGCATATAAGTTGTTGAGGTCAGTATGTCCCTGATGATCGACAACAATACCACCGCAGGTGTAATGCGCGGCAGGAACGATTGGAATCGGCTCTTTTGTTAGATCAAAGCCCAGTGTCAGCAATTTTTTATAAATCATTGGAAAATGCTGGATAATGAAATCCGCTGGTTTATGGCTGATATCCAGAAACATGCAATCAGCACCAAGGCGTTTCATTTCATGGTCAATTGCTCGTGCTACGATATCGCGAGGAGCTAGTTCAGCGCGTTCATCAAAATCGGGCATAAAGCGGCTGCCGTCTGGTCGTTTCAGATATGCGCCTTCACCTCGCAGAGCTTCTGTCAGCAGGAAATTACGTGCCTGTGGATGGAACAGGCAGGTCGGGTGAAACTGGTTAAATTCCAGATTGGCGATACGGCAGCCTGCGCGCCATGCCGTTGCAATGCCATCACCGGATGAGATATCGGGATTTGTCGTATATTGATAGACTTTAGCTGCACCGCCTGTTGCCAGTACAACAACCTTAGCGCGATAAGTTTCCACCTGTTCTTGCTGACGGTTCCAAATATAAGCGCCGACGACTCGATTATCACCATCTAGCTGGGCTTTATTTGAAGTAATTAAATCAACCGCGTTGCAGCGCTCTCTCACCGTGATATTCGGATGAGACATCGCTTTATCAACCAGTGTCATTTCTACTTCTTTGCCGGTTGTATCTGCATGATGCAGAATGCGACGATGGCTGTGACCACCTTCACGGGTCAGATGATATTGTTTTTCTCCATCTTCGCTGGTTTCTGTATCAAACATAACACCTTGATCAACCAACCATTGTACGCAATGACGGGCATTACTGGTGATAAACTCAACAGCACTTTTATCGCAAAGCCCCGCTCCGGCGATAAGGGTATCTTCAACATGAGATGCGATACTGTCCGTTTTATCAAATACAGCGGCGATACCACCCTGTGCGTAATAGGATGCACCTTCACTAAGAATACTCTTGCTTAGCACAGTGACTTTATGTTGTGAGGCTAGCCGTAAAGCTAGAGATAGGCCGGCGACACCGCTGCCAATAATAAGTACATCGCTGTAATGTTGAGAGAATAATGATTGCATAATTGATGATGTATGAATGAAGATGGGTAAAAATCATGTTAGCCTATCAGATATGATCAAAGCTATGATTGCAACAAAATGATGACAAAAATTGAACTTCGCAGAATTTTATTACTCAAAGCCATGCTTGCTCAGGAATAGGACAGTATGGTTGGTTCAGTAAATATCAATGTGGAGCTTTGCTTCGGGAGATTTAACCTCGAATGAGCGAGCAGTTAACGGATCAAATGCTGGTTGAACGAGTGCAGAAAGGTGATCAAAAGGCATTTAACCTACTGGTAATCAGATATCAGCATAAAGTGGCGAGTCTTTTATCCCGCTATATTCCGCAGGGTGATGTTCCTGACGTTGCTCAGGAGGCATTTATTAAAGCCTATCGTGCATTGGCTTCGTTTCGTGGCGATAGTGCTTTTTATACTTGGTTGTATCGTATTGCAGTAAACACTGCGAAGAATTATTTGGTTTCTCAAGGGCGCCGTCCGCCGTCCAGTGATTTGGATGCTAGTGACGCAGAAAATTATGAAACTTCAAATGCACTAAAAGAAATTTCGAACCCTGAGAATTTAATGTTGTCAGAAGAATTAAGGCAGGTGGTTTTCCGAGCTATTGAATCTCTTCCCGAGGATTTGCGAATAGCAATAACGCTGAGGGAATTAGATGGGTTAAGCTATGAAGAAATAGCTACCATTATGGATTGTCCGGTTGGTACGGTTCGTTCCCGCATCTTCCGTGCAAGGGAAGCCATTGATGATAAAATTCAACCACTGATTTAAAATTAAAAATAGTGGAACAATACTGAAAGGTACTTTGGCATGCAAAGAGAAAAACTTTCCGCATTGATGGATGGCGAAACTCTTGATAGTGAAGTCGTTAGTATTTTGTCTAAAGATTCTGTAATGCAGAAACGCTGGGAAAATTACCACTTGATCCGTGATACATTGCGCGGTGATGTGACGGAAGTATTGCATCTGGATATTGCTAGTCGGGTTGCATTGGCACTTGAAAAAGAGTCGGTTCATTTCACCCCTGGGGCTATACCTGAATCTCAGCCTCAACCAGAGAGCTGGCAAAAAATGCCGTTCTGGCAAAAGCTTCGTCCTTGGGTGAGTCAAATGGTTCAAGTGAGTGTTGCAGCCTGTGTTTCGCTGGCAGTATTGGTTGGTGTACAGCAGTACAACAGCCATAGTGCTGAGGATCTTGAATATCAATCTGATACGCCTGCATTTAACACTTTGCCAATGATGGGATCGGCTTCTCCGGTGAGTTTGGGAGTGCCTTCTGGTGATGATATATTTGGCAATGATCCGCGCATTCAAATACAGGAGCGTAATAAACGTATTAACATCATGCTGCAACAATATGAACTCGATCGCCGTGTGCATTTTAGGCAAAATGATGAACGGGGAATTTCACCACAGGTTGCTATTCCGGTTCCCGGAACGCAATCTTTAGGAACGCAATCTTTAGGAACACAATAGCAGTAATGAAACAGATTTGGTTCTCCGTTTGTTTGCTGGCGGGCGGCCTGCTTGCTCCTTTACAAGCCTCGGCACAGCTCAACAGTGCTGAGGTTTTGTTGCGGGAGATGGGTAATGCCACTCGGTCTCTAACTTACGAGCTTGCTTTTATTAATCTCAACCAGCAGGCTATTGTCTCAGTTCGTTATCGCCACGCTATTATAAATGGTATTCCAATAGCTCAGATTATGCAGATGGATGGTTCTCGTAGGGAAGTTGTCCAGCGTGGTAATGAGATCAGTTATTTTGAACCTGGATTGGATGCTTTCAGTCTTAGTGGTAATCATATTATTGATTATTTACCGACCGTCATTTTTGCTGACTTCAATCAGTTGAAAAAATATTACAATTTCATTGACGTTGGTCGTACCCATATCGGTGATAGGCCTTGTAGGGTTGTACGCATCACCTCCAAAGATGAAGTGCGTTATAATTATATTTTACTGATCGACGAAGAAACTCATTTACCATTACGTATTGACTTACTTGATCGTGATAGTGAGGCGCTTGAACAATTTAGGGTTGTTTCTTCTACCATCGATGGGGATATCAATAATGCAATGAGTGTGATTACTCGCTTAAATATGCCGCCAATGCTGGTCATTCCACCATTAGAGAAGGTCGTATTTAATTGGAAAGTGGGTAAGTTGCCGGCTGGTTTCGTTGAGGTTTCGCGTAACCGTCGTAAATTGTCAAATAATAGTGGCACACTTGAATCTATTATGTTCAGTGATGGTTTATTTAGCTTTTCTGTGAATGTAACTAATGCGGATAAAACTGGTAAGTTGGAATATCCTCTCCGTCGTGGGCCTCGAACGATTTATAGTGCAATACGTGGTGCAAATGAGGTGACAATTATTGGTGAATTACCACTGGCAACTGCCAAGCGTATCGCCGCTGGTGTCGCATTTATAGGAGCTGACTGATGGTTAAAGAGTGGGCAACAGTAATTCACTGGCAACAGGGGCGGGCATTATTACGTTATGGTTCCTCTTCTGGTTGTGGCAGTTGTCAGGCGCGAGCAACGTGTGGTTCTTATTTACTCAATAAATTAGGGTCTGATGGCATACATCAGCTTGAACTTGAGATTTTACAACCGCTGCAACCCGGGCAAAAAGTGGAAGTTGGGATCTCTGAAGGGAGCTTGCTGCGTTCGGCGTTGTTGGTTTATCTGACTCCACTTATTGGGCTATTCCTTGGTGGTGCGCTTTTTCAGTTATGGGTGACCAATCAATTATGGGTGTTTTGTGGCGGTGTTTTAGGAGGCGCGTTAGGATTCTCCTTTGCCCGTAGAATCGCCACTTATTGGGATAATCGGCAGGAATATCAACCTGTCGTTTTGCAAATCGGCTTGCCTCCTGATGCCATTCACATTCAGCATCGGGAATAAATCTATACCCTATGGATTTCAAGATGCGCCGCGACGGCAAGGGAGCGAATCCCCGGGAACATAGCGAACGATGTGGCCGGGGTGAATGAGTGCAGCCAACAAAGAGGCAACTTGAAAGATAACGGGTATATTTTAGTTATCCAAAACGTTGAATGATTCATACCTTAAAGCTGCATGCATGACTAGGTTTTCGTAGATTTGGCATGTAGAATACAGCCTTTCAGGCCGGTGGCCGACCTAATAAACCGTCGCTTTATGTCCCTCTGTGTGTCCATATAGGCGAATGATTCAGAAATATCAAGGCAGAAAAATACTTATAATGAAGCAAATACGAAATTTCTCCATTATTGCTCACATTGACCACGGTAAGTCGACGTTATCTGACCGTATTATTCAAATTTGTGGTGGCTTAACAGATCGTGAGATGGCAGAGCAAGTACTGGATTCTATGGATCTTGAGCGTGAGCGTGGTATCACCATTAAGGCCCAAAGTGTTACCTTGGATTACAAGGCGAATGATGGGCAACTCTATCAATTAAACTTTATCGATACGCCGGGGCACGTTGATTTCTCATATGAAGTTTCCCGTTCACTAGCTGCCTGTGAAGGGGCATTGCTGGTGGTTGATGCTGGACAGGGAGTGGAAGCCCAGACGCTGGCTAACTGTTATACCGCGTTGGATATGAATCTAGAAGTTGTTCCTGTTCTAAATAAAATCGATTTGCCGGCGGCAGAGCCTGAGCGCGTAGCGGAAGAGATCGAAGATATTGTCGGTATTGATGCTACCGATGCAGTGCGCTGTTCGGCCAAAACGGGCGTCGGCGTACAAGACGTCATTGAGCGCTTGGTTAAAGAGATTCCAGCTCCGGAAGGCGATCCTGATGCGCCATTACAGGCTCTTATCATTGACTCATGGTTTGATAATTACCTTGGTGTTGTCTCCCTAGTGCGGATTAAAAACGGCACCTTGCGTAAGGGTGATAAAATCAAGGTGATGAGTACCGGTCAGGTATATAACGCCGATCGTCTTGGCATTTTCACTCCTAAGCGTGTTGATCGTGATGTATTGGGTTGTGGCGAAGTGGGCTGGTTAGTTTGTGCAATTAAAGACATTCTTGGTGCACCCGTTGGGGATACCTTGACATTGTCCCGTCAACCTGCGGAAAAACCACTTCCAGGCTTTAAAAAAGTGAAGCCACAGGTTTATGCAGGGCTGTTCCCTATCAGTTCTGATGACTATGAAGCGTTCCGTGACGCATTAGGTAAATTGAGTCTGAATGACGCTTCACTATTTTATGAGCCAGAAAGTTCTTCTGCGTTGGGTTTTGGTTTCCGTTGCGGTTTCCTTGGCCTGTTGCATATGGAGATTATTCAAGAGCGTCTGGAACGTGAATATGATCTCGACCTTATTACAACGGCCCCAACGGTTGTGTATGAAGTGGAGACAACTAGCCGCGATATTCTCTATGTGGATAGCCCTTCTAAACTACCACCGCTGAATAATATTGAAGAGTTACGTGAACCAATTGCTGAGTGCCATATGCTATTACCTCAGGAGTATTTGGGGAACGTCATTACCTTATGTGTTGAGAAGCGCGGGGTGCAAACTAACATGGTTTACCACGGTAAACAGGTTGCACTGACTTACGAAATACCGATGGCGGAAGTGGTTTTGGACTTCTTCGATCGATTGAAATCTACCTCTCGCGGTTATGCTTCACTGGATTATAATTTCACTCGTTTCCAGTCATCTGATATGGTTCGTGTGGATGTATTGATTAATACTGAACGAGTTGATGCATTGGCGTTGATTACTCACCGTGGCAATGCACAGTACCGTGGCCGGGAGCTGGTGGAGAAGATGAAAGAACTTATTCCTCGTCAACAGTTCGATATCGCAATTCAGGCTGCGATTGGTAATCATATTATTGCGCGCTCAACAGTGAAGCAATTGCGTAAAAACGTCTTGGCGAAGTGTTATGGTGGTGACGTCAGCCGTAAGAAAAAGCTATTGCAGAAACAGAAAGAGGGTAAGAAACGTATGAAACAAGTGGGTAACGTTGAGTTACCGCAGGAAGCTTTCTTAGCCATTCTTCATGTTGGTAAAGACAATTAATAAGCTTGTAAGGAGTCTAAATGGCTAACACTTTTGCCCTGATCCTAACGTTGGCAACGTTAGTCACCGGCATTATTTGGTGTATCGATCGTTTCAAATGGGCACCAGAGCGCAAGAAAAAACTTGCCAGATTGCAGGAGCTGACTGAAGGTACAATGGATCAGGAGCATCTGGCTGAGACTATTAACAAGCCAACATGGGTGGATACCTGTTCATCTATTTTTCCTGTGTTAGCCGTGGTTCTGATCCTGCGCTCTTTTGTTTATGAGCCTTTTCAGATCCCATCGGGTTCCATGATGCCAACTTTATTGATTGGTGATTTCATTCTGGTAGAGAAATATTCATACGGATTGAAAGATCCCATCACTCAAACGACATTGATTAAGACTGGCGAACCAAAGCGTGGTGATGTTGCTGTATTTAAATACCCGTTGGACCCCAGTTTTGATTACATTAAACGGGTGGTTGGTTTACCGGGAGATAAAATTATTTATGATCCGGCAAAGAAAGAATTGCGTATTTTTTCTAATTGCAGCAAAACAGGGAATTGTCAGGAAGAATTACCGGTTTCTTACGGTTCACTATTCCCAAGTGAATGGACAATGCAGCAGTATGGTGTCGATTCCAAGGGTGAAAGTTTGAGAAAGGTAGGTGTTTTCCAAATCCCTGTTGAAGAAACGTTGCCGCCTTACAGTATGCGGCAGGGTGAACGAATTGAGAATTTGGGCGCGGTAACTCACCATATTTTGGAGATTCCCGGTGTACTATCGGTACCTAATTTCCGTCAACCTGGCTTGCCAGAGGGAATGTGGATTGTGCCCGAAGGCCACTATTTTATGATGGGTGATAACCGTGATAATAGCGCTGATAGCCGTGCATGGGGCTTTGTCCCTGAAAAGAATTTGGTCGGTCGCGCTTCCGCCATCTGGATGAGTTTTGAAAAACAGGAAGGGGAATGGCCTACCGGAGTTCGCTTCAGCCGTATTGGTGGAATTAATTAATATTTTTATATTAGCGAAGCATTAATTTTACTCGCGGTGTAGAATGTCCTTTCAAACTTAATAACTGGCTCCTATAAGGAGCCAGTGCAAACGCAACAGTTTTGTCAGGGGTTCCTGTTACAGGTCTGTTGCGTGTGCGTTTTTATTTGACGAATTCTGACCGATATTGGTAGCACATGAATCCCATCGTAATTAACAGATTGCAGCGTAAGCTGGGGTACACTTTTGATCAGCATGATTTGCTGATACAAGCGTTAACTCATCGTAGTGCCAGCAGTAAACATAACGAACGGCTGGAATTTCTTGGTGACTCAATCCTGAGTTTTGTTATTGCCAATGCGTTGTATCATCGCTTTCCTCGTATTGATGAGGGGGATATGAGCCGCATGCGTGCTACATTGGTGCGTGGTAATACGCTGGCTGAGTTGGCAAGGGAATTTGAATTAGGTGAATGCCTTCGTTTGGGGCCGGGGGAACTGAAAAGCGGCGGTTACCGCCGTGAATCAATACTGGCTGATACGGTTGAAGCGCTGATTGGTGCTATTTTCCTTGATAGTGATATCCAGACTATTGAAAGAATTATTCTGAGATGGTACGAAACCCGTCTGAATGAAATCAGCCCTGGCGACAAACAGAAAGATCCGAAAACCCGTTTACAGGAATATTTGCAAGGGCATCATCTGCCTCTGCCGTCATATCTGGTTGTTATGGTTCGTGGTGAAGCTCACGATCAAGAATTTACTATTCACTGTCAAGTGAGCGGTATTGAACAGCCGGTTAAAGGAACAGGCTCCAGCCGTCGCAAAGCGGAACAGGCAGCGGCTGAGCAAGCATTAAAACAATTGGAGCTTGAATGAGCGAACAAGAAACCTATTGCGGATTCGTGGCAATAGTTGGACGGCCTAATGTGGGGAAATCCACGCTGCTAAATCAGCTTTTAGGTCAGAAAATATCTATCACTTCTCGTAAACCGCAGACGACCCGTCACCGTATTATGGGTATCCATACTGAAGGTGCTTATCAGGCTATTTATGTGGATACACCGGGATTGCATATTGAAGAAAAACGGGCAATTAACCGGTTGATGAACCGGGCAGCCAGCAGTTCTATTGGTGATGTGGAGTTGGTTATTTTTGTTGTCGAAGGGACTCATTGGACCCCGGATGACGAGATGGTACTGAACAAACTGCGCAATCTGCATTGTCCGGTTTTGCTGGCTATCAATAAAGTGGATAACGTGGCCGATAAAACCAGCTTATTGCCACATATTGGTTTTCTCAGTAAACAGATGAGTTTTCTTGATGTTGTTCCAATGAGCGCTGAAAAAGGCATGAATGTTGATACGATTGCCAAAATTGTGCGCGGATATATACCGAAAGCGACTCACCATTTTCCAGAAGATTACATTACTGACCGTTCTCAGCGGTTTATGGCTTCTGAAATTATTCGAGAAAAGCTTATGCGTTTTCTTGGTGAGGAATTGCCATATTCTGTCACGGTTGAAATTGAGCAGTTCGTGGCGAATGAGCGCGGTGGTTACAATATCCATGGTTTGATTCTGGTTGAGCGTGAAGGTCAGAAGAAAATGGTCATTGGTAATAAAGGCAGTAAAATCAAGACCATTGGCATTGAAGCCCGTCAGGATATGGAAAGGCTGTTTGATGCAAAAATCCACTTAGAACTGTGGGTTAAAGTTAAAGCGGGTTGGGCTGATGATGAGCGAGCATTACGTAGCTTGGGTTACGTCGATGATTTGAAATAAGGCATCCCTGTGGACGGTTGGCAACGTGTTTTTGTTCTTCATGGGCGTCCTTACAGTGAAACGAGTCTGTTACTGGATCTGTTTACTGAAAATGAAGGGCGGATTAGCGTGTTGGCAAAAGGTGCGCGTAGCCGTCGTTCCAATTTGAAAGGCTGCTTGCAGCCCTTTACCCCATTGCTGGTTCGTTGGAGTGGGCGGGGGGCAATTAAAACGCTGCGTGATGCAGATCCTATCTCTCTGGCCCTTCCTCTTACTGGCAACGTATTGTACAGCGGTTTATATATCAATGAATTGTTGTCAAGAGTGCTTGAACAGGGAACGGCTTACCCCGCCTTATTCTTTGATTATCTCCAATGTTTGCAGGTTCTTGCTGCCAGTGAATATACACCGGAACATGCATTACGTCGGTTTGAACTGGCGTTGCTGGCAAATCTTGGTTATGGCGTTGATTATCTGCATTGTGCGGGCAGTGGTGAACCTGTCGCTGACACGATGACCTACCGTTATAGAGAAGAAAAAGGATTTATCGCTAGCTTGGTTGTTGATCATTACAGTTTTACCGGGCGCGAATTAAAATCACTGGCAACTCGTGAATTCCCTGATTCTACGACATTAAAGGCAGCAAAGCGTTTCACGCGTATTGCATTAAAACCTTATCTCGGTGGCAAGCCTTTGAAAAGTCGTGAATTATTTCGGCAGTTTGTACATCGGAAGCCTGAAAAGAAAGAAAACTAATGAATTTGTTTCTCTTCAAGATGGAAAGTGTAAACTTGTCATATTCTAATATGACTATACCCTATGGATTTCAAGATGCATCGCGGCGGCAAGGGAGCGAATCCCTGGGAGCATAGAGAACTATGTGACCGGGGTGAGTGAGTGCAGCCAACAAAGAAGCAACTTGAAAGATGACGGGTATACAGGAGATAAATATGGCTGAAGTATTATTAGGCGTTAATATCGATCACATTGCGACAGTGCGCAATGCCCGTGGTACCAATTATCCTGATCCGGTTCAAGCGGCTTTTGTTGCGGAACAGGCGGGAGCCGATGGAATTACCATTCATTTGCGTGAAGATCGCCGTCATATTACCGATCGGGATGTAGAACTGTTGAAAAAAACTATCCAGACTCGGATGAACCTTGAGATGGCCGTGACAGATGAAATGGTGGATATTGCCTGTCGTATTAAACCTGAATTTTGCTGTTTGGTGCCTGAAAAACGGCAGGAAGTGACAACAGAAGGGGGCTTAGATGTTATTGGTCAGAAAGATAAAGTTGCTGCGGCGGTTAAGCGTCTATCTGATGCGGGTATTCTTGTCTCGTTATTTATTGATGCGGAACATCGACAAATTGATGCGGCTAGTGAAGTTGGCGCACCTTTCATTGAAATTCATACTGGTGCTTATGCCGATGCAGAAAGTGAAGTAGAACAGGAAAAAGAGTTTCATCGTATTAAAGCAGCCGCGACTTATGCAGCGAGTAAAGGTCTAACGGTTAATGCGGGTCATGGGCTGACGTATCATAATGTACAACGTATTGTTGCTCTGCCAGAGATTTATGAGTTGAATATTGGTCATGCCATTATTGGACGTGCGGTATTCAGTGGCTTGACTGCTGCTGTGGCGGATATGAAAACCCAAATGCGGAAAGCTCGCCGTTAATGGCTATTATTGGGTTAGGTACAGATATTGTTGAAATTGCCCGTATTGAAGGGGTCGTCGAGCGCTCAGGTGAGCGCTTGGCAAAACGCATTCTCAGTGAATTCGAATGGGAACAATATCAGCAACATGAAAAACCGGTTCGTTTTTTGGCTAAACGCTTTGCGGTAAAAGAAGCCGCAGCAAAGGCATTAGGAACGGGTATCCGTAATGGGCTGGCATTTAACCAGTTTGAAGTGGTCAATGATGCACTGGGAAAACCGATTTTGCGACTTTATGGTGCGGCCGCAGCGTTAGCTCAGCAATTGGGGGCGACCTCTTTACATGTGACATTGGCTGATGAGCGCCGCTATGCCTGTGCGACCGTTATTCTTGAGCGCTGATTTCAGATTTTATCTGCATGATGTAGTAATACAAATTTATCCCATAGTTGTTCTTCTGTTTCTTGTCGGTTTGGATCGGTGATAATGGTATTATTTATCGGACAGACTGATTGACAGGTTGGTGCATCATAATGACCGATGCATTCGGTGCAACGGTTGGCATCAATCTCATAAATTTCATCTCCCATTGATATCGCCTGATTGGGACATTCGGGTTCACACATATCACAATTGATACAGCTTTTTTTGATTAATAATGACATTTTAATATATTAACTTATTTTTCACTTTATATTTTTTTTTCATTCTTTTGAGGAAGAACAGCTCGAATAATAACAAAATATTTATGGCTGTTGTAGTATTAGTAATAAGAAAATGATTAAGACCGGGATTCAGTCTGAATCCCGGTCTTTTTGTGAATTACGATAATGGTGCAATTGGCCAGCTAATTTCTGGGGCTTTATCAAAATAATTATAAAATTTTAGATAGTTAACAAAGTTAGTTATCTGATATCCCTACTACAAATATGCGTACAGGAGGAAAGCTTGCACTGCGAGATTGCCAATGTGATACTATTACTAGGTTTTCTTTATTGATTTTTAATATATCAGCTCCTTCACCATAGTTACCTCCACTGATATATCCTCCCATGCTGGAAAGTATAGCATGAGGTTCATAAGAGTATGCAATTGGGTATGTGATAGTGAATTTTCCCTCGTTAGCTAAATTTGGAGCTATTACATATACAGATTGGAATAAGATATATTTTCTCTTTAATCCACTCAAAAATGGAATTTTAAAAGTCATGAAATTATTCCCTTGTGTAAACAAAGGAGTACCTGCCAATAATAATTCCAATAAACCGAGATTTTTCACAAACTCATTTTTATTGGGAATATCTGCCCCGTTTTTTGCTTTTTCTAATGCGGAGTTGGAAATTTTAGTTATAATTTTTTGTTCTAACGCTTTATTTAATTGGGTAGTGAGTTTGGTTATATTACCATCATCCAAAACATCACTGCCAGATTCTGCCGCAATAAAATCAGCTACAACAGAGGATATTGTTGATGACTGACGTAATGCTTTATTTAATACATGAGTAGTAATACTTTCTGGTGGAAATCCAGTATTTAAACTCTCGTTCTCTTCATATTTTTCTTGGCTCACAACATTAGCATTGTTACTAATAGAAAAAGCCTTAAAATCATTTTTTTGGCTCATGTTTTTTCCTCAAATTAAATAGTGTGTTCTATAATTAATAATATTGAATTGTTATAAAGATAACTTTAAGAAATTCATAGTCTAGTTCGGAAAAATAATAATGAAATACTTTTATAACTTAGGCGATTAACTATTTATGTGTAGTTGATGATAATTGGTTTAATTTTTCAATCAAATAACCTGATATTGATAAATAGGATGGTGAAAATATATTTAAATCATAAAAGCTTGTCAGGGTGAGCAGAAGGAATAATAATGAGTCATTATTCTCCGGGGAAAAGTATATGATATTACTGGATTGGGTTGATATTTCAATGGTTCTTGATATTGCATAACTAAAATACCAGAATGAATAGAGTGATAAAGACCGGGCACCATCCTGATCCCGGTCTTTTATTAGTTACAATAATGGTGAAATAGGCCAGTCAATTTCCGGTGCTTTTGACGTATCAACCCGATTAAGCATGACGCGGTATTTTTTCCATTCTTTGAGTAATAGTATTTCTTCATCTGTTGCTATATCAAGTTCTATAGCATCGGAAAGTGGGGTTATTTTTTCATTCGCGTGAGATATAAATTGCGTTCTTTGGCTTTCCGCTATGGATATTAATTCCTCTTTTGTTGGTGGTGGAGTGTCTTCCCAACAAGGAAGACCCTCTTCGCCACAGGAAAGTATTTTTCCGGCGGGAGGTATTCCCGAGAACTTATTGAATATGCCATCAGTTACAGATATGGGATCGTTTGGCCATGAGCTTGCTGCAATATAATCCTGCTGTAATAATAGTGGATAAAATGCTTTATTTAATGCGCTAAATACATAGTTTTTATCGTTCATATTAATACCCTATTGCTCTATAAAATGCGGCTACAGGAACTTGTAAATTTGGAATACTGCTAAAACATTGGAATTGGGTATTATTGACTGTCATTATTGAAAATGTGCCAGCATGTTGAGGGGCGTTACCAACGTGAGTTAACGTGACGTTGAGACATTTATTCGGGAATGGGATTGGAAAGTTATTTAAAGCACCAGCTTCGGCATAAGCATTGCCTTTAACTGATGCTATTCCCCACATTTCAATTAAGCCCGAAGGTAATTTTTGCCATCCGACCTGATTCAGGCTAGAGGTGAAAAACGACATATTAGGCACTTGATTTTCACCATTCCCTATCGTTATATTTGTTGAATCGGATAAACCAAGGTTCTTTATAAATGCAGCTTTATCAGGAATGTCTGCGCCGTTTTGGTCTTTTGCCAGTCGATTATTAGCATTATCATTTACATCAGAAACAAGCTTCTGAGTTGAAGCGAGTGTATTACTGTTGCCTATTTGGTCTGTGAGCTGAATAACTCCTTTTTCTGTTAATGAGGCATCGGGAGTTTCTGTTGTGTTTTTTTGTTCTAAGGATTTCTTGAATTGGGTGGTGAGTTTGTCTATATCCCCATTATCCAGAACATCTTCGCCAGATTGTGTTGCGATAAAATTAGCGACGACAGTGGATATGGTTGACGACTGACGTAATGCTTTATTTAATAGTTCAGGGGTAATATCTGCTGTTGGAAACCCAGTTTGTAATTTTTGTTCTTTTTCATATGTTTCTTGGGTCATTATATTTGCATTTTCACTAATAGAAAAAGCCTTAAAATCATTCTTTTGACTCATATATTTTTCTCCAATTAAGCAGTGTATTTTATAATCAATGTGGTGAATTTTTATAAAAATAATTTTTCCCTATTCACGCCAGCTATAGTTTAGTTAGAAAAAAGAATAATGGAATACTCTTATAACTTATAGGGTTAACTATTTTTATATAATTGTTGGTAATAAATATGTTAATTTTTTGTAATCTGAAATGTATCTAAACTATTTGCATTAATAAAGTCTCATTTATTCCTTGGAGAAATTATGTGGTATGACTGAATTGGTTTAATATTTTAATGATTATTGGTGTTGAATAACTACAAAATACCTGAATCAATAAAATGATTAAGACCGGGTTCTACCTGAATCCCGGTCTTTTTGTTAATTACGATAAGGGTGGAATTGACCAGTCAATTTCAGGTGCTTTCGAAGTATCAACCCGATTAAGCATCACCCGGTATTTTTTCCATTCTTTGAGTAATTTAATTTTTTAATTAATAACCTATTGCTCTAAAATAGACTCCAACAGGAGGAACATGATTAGTAGGACTTCTATAACATCGGAATTGGCTCCGATTTACTACGTGTACTGAACATATTCCGGCGTCTTGAGGGTTATAACCACCATGAGTTAATGTGATATTTAAACAGGCGTTAGGAAATGGTATTGGAAAATTATTTAAATACCCAGATTCAAGAGAGCCATAGCCGTTAGCCAGTACAAATCCCCATGTTTCAATTAAACCTGAAGGTAATTTTTGCCAACCAGCGCTAGTCAAGTTTGCAGTGAAATACGACATATCTGGAATCTGATTAATTCCAGTGCCTATTTCTCGTTTTGCTGCTTCATTTAAACCTAAGTTTTTCACAAATGCATTTTTATCAGGAATATCTGCGCCGTTTTGTGCTTTTTGCAATGCGAAATTGGAAATTTTAGTTGTAAATTTTTGTTCTAACGCCCTATTTAATTGAGTGTTGAGTTTAATGGTATCACCATCATCGAGAACATCACTGCCAGATTCTGCCGCAATAAAATCAGCGACAACAGAGGCTATTGTGGACGATTGGCGTAATGCTTTATTTAATACATGACGAGAAATCGTATCATCTGGTGGAAACCCAGTTTTTAAACTTTGCTCTCCTTCATATATTGCCTGGCTTACTACATTAGCGTTATTACCAATAGAAAACGCTTTAAAATCATTCTTAGGACTCATATATATTCCTTAATTAAATAATATTGTTTTGTAATTAACATGTTGAGTTATAGTATAGGTAATTTATCGAGATTAATTTCAATTATAGTCTACGCCAAAAAGTGAACAGTAAGATTTTATTTTTAATCAAATGATTAATTATTTACGTATGGCTGATGATAATAAATTATTTTATCTTATCTTTTTTGGCAATTTATTTATGTTTGCCAGATAAATAGAGAGAAATATCTTTGTAAAATAGGAAGGTAAATTATCTCCTAAAAAATAAAAGGGCTGCTATGCAGCCCATAATTCTAATCAGCAATATAAATTTCTGTAATATCAGGGCAATCCTCTTTGTTTACTATAGATAACCTCACTCCTCCGTCTGATGAGTGCACAACGAGCCATCCTTTTGATCCATATCCAGTGCCAACCAAAATATTATCGATCGGAGGCATTTGTAAAGGTAAAAATATACCTGGGCTACCAGTACGTAAATATATACATCTTCCTCGTATGTCCTGACTCAGTAATATGCTACTTCCACTATCTCCACTCCTTCCTATTTTTCGCCATCCCTGATTAGGGCCTTTCTTTTGATATCGCTCGTCGGATTCTGAACGTGAATATGCCCCCACATCTCTGGCTTCCAGATTGATGTCTTCAATCAGTGCTTTGCCGTTAATTTTCCTGTTATTAGGAACCGCATTTTTTGCCAATGTCACGGTTTCTGATAAGCCAAGTTCATTTACAGTAGGTTTGTTTTTGGTTGTATAAATGCTAGTCCAATCTTCTTCAAATCCATAATTATCACGAGCCGAGCGATAAGCAATACCCCCGTTTTTGTAATGCACTTTCAACTGAAAAGCCGGACAACTCCCAACTCCATTATAGAAATGCACAACATGATCACTAAATTTCGGCAGCAGTAAGTCATATGACCCTGAATCTGCATTCCACGGGACCTGGTTATCAACAGAGTATTTTCCTGTTAATCCGAGCCTAAATGCCCCTACATCGCCAGCCCCTAAACTGATATCTCCAGTCAGTGCCTTACCATTAATCTTCCTACTACTCGGCACAGCATTTTTCGCCAGATTGACGGTTTCCAATAAGTCGAGATTTTTCACAAACTCATTTTTATTGGGAATATCTGCCCCATTTTGGTTTTTGGCTAATCTATTGTTAGCATTATCATTGACATCAGAAACAAGCTTCTGAGTTGCAGCGAGTGAATGACTATTACCAACCACATCGGTAAGCTGAACAATACCTTTCTGTGTTAATGAGGCATCGGGAATCTTTGGCGCCATTTTCTGTTCCAACGCCTTATTTAATTGAGCGGTAAGTTTTTCTATATTTCCGTCATCCAGAACATCATTGCCAGATTGTGTCGCGATAAAATTAGCGACTACAGAGGTTATCGTGGATGATTGACGTAATGCCTTATTTAATATATTAGTGGTAATACCATCGGGCGCAAACCCAGTCTTCAAATTCTGACTTTCTTCATATTTTTCTTGGCTCGCTGCATTAGCATTGATACTAATAGAAAAAGCCTTAAAATCATTTTTTGGACTCATATTAAACTCCTTAAGTGATGTAATTTATAAATAATATGTTGAATTGTTGTGAAAATAATTCTCTGCTTAATGTGATAAGTATATGGATTTTATCATTTATAATTGCCAACCAATTGCAATGCAATAATCAAAATATTTCCTTAAATTAATATCCTACTGCTCTAAAATATGCTGTAACAACGGGAGTCCAATTAGTAGGACTCCTAAAGCATCGAAACTCACGTTGATTTTCTATGATTACTGAAAATATTCCTGCTGCGTTAGGGCTATGGCCATTATGAGTTAATGTGACATTAAAACATTTCTTTGGGAATGGTATTGGAAAGTTGTTTAAATATCCAGACGTGTAAGAGCCATAACCATCAATTTGAGCTATTCCCCACATTTCAATTAAACCTGAAGGTAATTTTTGCCAGCCATTCTGGATCAAGCTTGCGGTAAAAAGAGACATATCTGGAAGCTGATTAATTCTATTATTCAAATTATTATTGATATCGGAGACAAGTTTCTGTGTTGCAGCCAGTGTATTATTATTGCCAACCACATCTGTAAGTTGAACAACACCTTTCTGTATTAATGAGGCATTGGGAACTTGTGTTGCAAATTTTTGTTGTAACGCCTTATTTAATTGAATATTAAGTTTAGCGGTATCACCATCATCAAGAACATCTTCACCAGATTGTGTCGAAATGAAATTAGCGACTACAGAGGCTATTGTTGATGATTGGCGTAATGTTTTATTTAATAAGTGAGTAGGAACATTATCTGGTGGAAATCCAGAATATAAACTCAGACTTTCTTCATATCTTTCTTGACTCACTACATTGGCGTTGGCGCTAGTAGAAAACGCTTTAAAATCATTTTTAGGACTCATATGCTTTCCTTAAATTAAATAATATTGTTTTGTAATTAATAGCTTGGGTTATAGTACACATGATTTCTCGCGATTGATTTCAACTATAGAGTTTAGACCAAAAAAAGGTTGGTAAGATGCTATTATAGATTAAACGATTAATTGTTTGTGTATGACTGTTTGTATATGACTGATAGTGATAAATAGTTTAATCTCTTGTGATCTAAAATATACCAAGGCATTTGGTTCTGGGTCTTTGTTTTTATAACTGAATTATTAATTTGGAAAGGGAATACTATATTACTACAACTATTAATCTCGACGGTTTAATTAGAAGTTATATCATGATTATGAAAATTTCTTTATGAAAGGATGGGTGTTAGCTCTGGGCAGCAACTGAAAGATTCTTATATACATAAATAAGAAATTTTATTTATGATATATTTTTGTTTTTCTTTTGTTAATATTATGCTTTGAGGATTTATATGCGTTTTTATAAAAAAATCAGACTATTATTGTTAGATGATATTTTTGTAGATGAACTATTATTTTATTTTTCTTATTCATTTGACCATATTTATAGAGATATAAGCTCATTATATCCTTGGGGTTAATGCTTCTATTTTTCGATATGTTGGGTTGTCTTTGTGAATAAATTTATTCTTAAGGGAGGAATATGTTTAAAAAATTAGAACAAGTCATCTTTGATACCTGTGATAACAAAAGCATTTTATCTCTTTGGTTGCAAAAAGAACAGTTGGGTAAATTAAGATAGTGGCTGAAAACAGCAATCAGCCTGAATTAAAACAAATTATATAAAGCATGCTTAATTGATTGCTGTCATTGTGCTTTTTGCCGTCGGAAGGTCAGGGGTTTGTATCATCCACGGGAAATTAGATTTTCAAAACAACTGTTGTATCTGTCAGATGCAGTAGTTTTCCATACCCTATGGATTTCAAGTTGCATCGCGACGGCAAGGGAGCGAATCCCTGGGAGCATAGGTAACTATGTGACCGGGGTGAGTGAGTGCAGCCAACAAAGAGGCAGCTTGAAAGATAACGGGTATATTTAACCTAAACTTAATTAAGGGATTATTTATGGGGAAATCATCAAACCGTAGTGCGGAATTTTTCATTACTGGGAAATATTACGATGATGATGGTGGGAATAATATTGTTGCTATTGGATTGGGAGGGGAGATTTATGCCAAAAGAGGGAATGATAATATTACCGTTGGTGCGCTTGAGACAACAATCCATGCCACTTCTGGCGATAAGGCTGTAGAGGGTGCTGCCGGATATCTAAAAATAGTGGATATTGACAGTAATCTGAAGGTACATGGTGCTGCGGGTTACGCAAGTATTGATAAAAGCGGTAATGGCAATATTTCATTTGCTGGCGCGGCGGGTGGTGTTTCCATGGATCACCGAGGGAGCAGCGGTAATCTAAACTTTTCTGGGGCGGCCGCTTATAATAACCTCAGTCGTAAAGGTCAATCCGGTAATGTGGCATTTAAAGGTATCGGTGGTTATAACGGATTATGGCACGAAACTAATCAGGGGGATTTAAACTTTAATGCCGCAGGGGCGGGTAATAAAATTGACCGTACCTGGCATGACCGTTATGAAGGAAGCAAGGGAAATGTGATATTTGTTGGTGGAGGGGCAGCAAATAGCATCAGTTCGCGGGTGGAAAGCGGTAATATTAATTTCACTGGTGCTGGGGTTGATAACCACATTATTCGTAAAGGGAGAGAAGGCAATATTATCTTTCAGGGTGCTGGAGCATCAAATCGCATTGAACGTTTGCGAAATAGTAAAGATAAATATGAACAGACTCGCGGTAATATCGAATTTGAAGGTGCCGGTGGTTATAACAAAATTTATTCTGATATAGCTCATGGTAATATCCGTTTCTCCGGTGCCGGTGGTTACAATGAAATATCAAGAATGGGTGAGGATAGCGATTCGTATAATAAAGCTTTGGGATACGCTAGCGCGGAGAAAATTGTATTAATAACGGCGAAGATGGGAGCCCAGAAGCCTCAGCAAGTAACCGCTATTAAATCAACGATTGAACCCAATACTTATCTCTTTGCGTTTGCTGACGGAAAATATACTAAGATCAGCAAAGTTCAGCTAAAAAATGATCCTAAAACCGATAAATTGAGTTATTACGCCACTTCATGGCGTAAAAATGGTAATCAACTCGCAAATCTTGCTACGGAAAATATCTCTTTAGAGAATGGATATGATGATATAAGCAATGATGGTGATTATCGTCTTTTTAATTTAATCTTTGAACATCATCAACCCGTTACTATTCAGCATATTGTCGAAGAAGATTTGCGAGAAAATCAATGGGTGACTTATGCCGGCGGAACCACCGCTAAAGCAGAAGATATCAAGCTGATTGATGCAAAAATGCATGGGCGTTCAATCCATTCTAATGGTTCGGTATTGGATGTTTCGGCGGTGAAATCGAATCGTCGATCAAATGCTTATGTCTATGCCAAATATGTCGAGTCATATACCAAAGTGGTTGTGGTGGAATTGAAGAATGATGATAAAACCGGCGAGCTGAAATATTATGCCAGTGCCTGGTATAAAGCGGGCGACCATACCCGTGATTTAGCCAATGAAGATTTTTCACGCGCAAATGGTTATAGCTCGATGGAGGTGGGGGGATATTCACTCACTAACCTTAAATATCAAGTCGATACTGTACGTCGTGTCTCTGAGCATTTAGAACATATTGAAGAATATAGCCGTCAGGAATTGGTGAAATCATCTTCGGGTATCGGTGATAGCTCCGGTGACGTTAATTTTAGCGGTATGGGTGGCGGAAACCTCATTAAATCCAGTGTAATAAATGGCAATGTTAATTTTGAAGGTGATGGGATTGCTAACATCATTCTTCATAGTTCGAGATCGGGTAATACGCATTTTGAAGGCGCAGGTGCTGCCAATATCATCGAAAAAAGTGGCATAGATGGCAATCTGACATTCCGTGGTGCAGGCTTGGCGAATGTCCTTGTTCACCAAGGCCGGAGTGGGGAAATGGATGTTTACGCCGGCGGTGCGGCAAACGTTCTGGTGCGTGTCGGTGATGGACGGTATCTGGCTCATCTTTTGGCGATTGGTAATATCTCAATCCACCAAGGTAATGGCGACAGCCGGGTCATCATGTTGGGGGGGTATAACACCCATACCCAAATAGGTAATGGCAGCGCGAATTGGTTAGGTGCCGGCGGTTTTAATGTCATGACCCAAAAAGGTAAAGGGAGTATTTCCTCGCTACTTTTGGGGGGAGCTAATGTGTTGACCAAGCTTGGCGGAGATAATCTGGTTTCCGGCATGCTCGGGGGAGCCAACATTATCACGCATATTACGGGTGATAATGAAATATCAAACACCACAGCAATTGCGCTGGGCGGTGCCAATATCCTCACCAAAAAGGGAAGAGGTGATGCTGTTGCGCTGATGGGCGGTGGCGCAAATGTTCTGACTCACATTGGTCATGGAAGTACGACGGGGGTGATGTTGGGGGGTGCCAATATCCTGACCAAAGTAGGCAATGGTGATACTACCGGTATTATGCTTGGGATGGGTAATGTGCTGACGCATGTTGGAGATGATCAGACATTAGGGGTCATGGGAGCAGCAGGTAACATCTTTACTAAAGTGGGAGATGGAACCGCAATTGCGGCCATGATTGGGGTCGGCAATATCTTTACCCATGTTGGCAAGGGGGATGCATGGGCGTTGATGGGGGGGCTGGGTAATATCTTTACCAAAGTAGGGGATGGTAAAGCGCTGGCACTGATGGTAGCCGAGGGCAATGTGTTTACCCACGTTGGGGACGGGATGAGCGTTGCCCTGATGCTGGCGGAAGGTAATGTTGCAACCAAAGTGGGTAATGGGACGACCTTAGCTGCAATGATCGGTGAGGCCAATGTGATGACCCATGTCGGTAATGGCTCAACCTTTGCCGCGATGATCGGGCAGGGCAATATCCTGACGAAAGCGGGCAATGATTTGGCGCTCGGTTTGATGGTTGGTGAAGCTAATATCTATTCGCATGTAGGTGATGGCACCAGCATTGGCTTGTTTGCCGGTGAGTTGAACGTGATGACCAGAGTAGGTGACGGGACAACGCTGGCGGCAATGTTTGGTGAAGCGAATATCATGACCCATTATGGCGACGGTTTAACTGGCGTACTGGCACTGGGTAAAGCCAATATTGTCACCAAAATGGGTAAGGGTTTTATGGGAGTGGTGGCAGCGGCCGAGGCTAACGTTGTTACTCATATGGGAGCATCAACGACGGCTGCCATGCTATTAGGTAAAGGCAATATTCTGACGAAAGTGGGTAGTGGGACGACGGTCGGCCTGCTTATTTCCGATGTGGGTAACATCATGACCCACATTGGTGATGGCACAACCGTTGGTTTCGCTAAAGGTAAAGCCAATATCATAACAAAAGTGGGAGAAGGTACAGGGATTAACGCCGTTTGGGGTGAGGCTAATATCCTGACTCATGTTGGTGATGGCGACCGTTACAATTTCGCGAAAGGCAAAGCGAATATCATTACCAAAGTGGGCGGAATGCGAGAAGTCACGGTAGTTCAGGGCGATGCTAACATTATCACCCACGTTGGTAACGGTGATGATTACACGGGAGCCTGGGGCAAAGCTAATGTCATTACTAAGGTAGGCGATGGGAATAATGTGGTACTTGCTAAAGCCGATGCCAACATTGTGACTCAAGTCGGTAACGGTGACAGCTTTAATGCGTTGTGGAGTAAAGGCAATATCGTCACCAAAGTGGGTGACGGTATGCAGGTTACCGCGGCAAAGGGTAAAGCCAATATCACCACTACGGTGGGGAATGGTTTAAGCGTGACGGCGACGCATGGCGACTTGAATGTGAATACCAAAGTGGGTGACGGAGTTTCAGTCAACGCGGTGTGGGGTGAATATAACGTCAATACCAAAGTTGGAAATGGTCTCAATGTTGCGATCATGAAAGGCAAAGGTAATGCCAATATTCATATTGGTGATGGCTTGGGGATCAATGCCTCTTATGCCCGCAATAATGTGGCGATTAAGGTGGGTAATGGTGATTTCTACAGTCTTTCTATTGCAGAGAGCAACACACAAAGTCGTCATCTCTCTTCTCTGTTTGAGAACATTAAACAAACTGTGTTCAATGTAGAGGGTAGCCAGGCGATTAATTATCTGATTCGTGGTGATGAGGCAAATACTTCTGGCGTTAATAAAGGCAGAGGGGCGATTAATTTAACCGAAGTTTCCGCCATTGATGGCTTCCAGATGGATAAAATTGATGAAGTGAGTTCGGATCTGGCTAACAACTTGAGTGGCGCAATAACCCCGGTAGAAACGCCTGATACTCAGGTTATTCAGGATGCCTTGCAGATTGGAGATAATGTTGGTTCAGCTCAGGATCAGGCATCACCACACGCTGATGCGGTTGTCAGACATGCGAAGCAGGATAAAGCCGCGCAAAATGCGTTAAGCGATAAAGAAAAAGCGGAGATGAACCATCATCGTTTGGAACAAGAAAAAGATAAACAGCTTAAAACGATTTCAAAATCACAAGGCCAACTAGAATCAACCAATCAGGCAGCACTGAATACCAATGGTCAAGTACAGCGTGATGCAATAAGTGAAGAGTCTAGGGGAGTCACGGAAGAACTATTCTCCCTGACTCAAGGTATGGGCGAGCTTAATAACTATGGGAATTATGATGGCAAATCAGGTGATGAGTGGCGTAATCGGTTTGCTGTTGGATATCTGGATAATATCCAGAATAAATTAAATGATGCCAAACTGACTGCACAGAAAAAATTAGCTGATGCACAGCAGCACTTTATTGATAAACGAGAAACAGTAATAACAGCCATTGAGAAATCAGAAGTAGGTTTCACGAAAAGCGCTGAGAATCTAGATAGTGCAGACGACGATATTGCAGACGCTGAGAAAAAAGCAGAGCAGAGAAAAGAAGAGGCATTATTACAGAAACAACGAGCCGATAAAGCGGTGAGTGACGCCAATACCGCGTATGACAAAGCGAAACAGCGTGGTGAAAGTGATAGTACAGCGGCGGAAAATAAAACGACACAGGCGCGGAAGAATGCAAAAAGCGTGAAACAGGCTGATCATGCTAAACCGGATCGCTCTGGGGCAACGGGCAGCGGTTTGTCTGGGGAAGCTTATACACCGATTAAGGTGGAGAAATCGAAGAGTCATATCGATCCTGCATCAAAAGCTGAACCTGACGGTTGGATCAGTGAAGATCTGGCACTAACAGCAGAAGATTTGGCTGCTTTGAATAATGCGCAACAGGCAGTCAATCGGTTACAGCTTAATAAAGGGATTCGTTCAGGAAATACCAGTGCTTCGATCATGTCAATGTTTACCGAAACATCATCCGATGGCACGGTGAAATCAACCGTAAATGAATCCAGAGAATTAACCCGAAAAGCGCCGACGATTTCAGGTATTGATCTGCAAGGACTAGGGGGAAATAACCCTAGATCTCATTCTTCTGTACTTAAAAAATTAGAACTTATCTTACTGAAGAAGAAGGACAAACGGTTTATTGATTCGACTAAAAGACGCCTTGGTTCGATAAATACCGATTTGCCTAGTAAGGCGTTGGTGGCCGTGCGTGAGGCGTTTAACAGTACCGTCGAACGGCCCGATGAACAGCATGCATTGCAGCTTGAACAAGCACTGGCTCATTGGCAGCAGCATGATCCCAAGGAATTCACTCAACGTAGTAAGCTGGTGAAAAGTTTACGTTTTGAGATGGGTGAGCTGGTTGCACACATTCAGGCCCAGAGAGCGGAGTCAGCCGGGATTTTGGGTATCACTGTGCCCCCTGAGCAGGTTGAGCAGTTTGGACAGCAGGTATCGTTCGATGGGCTTGGCCGTGTGGTGGGCCTGAAAGGCGATATTGCGCAAAGCGAAATTAATCGTCTCATTGATGTACAAATTAAGCCATTAACCCATATTAACTCCGCTGCGGAGCGGGAAGCGCCTAAGACCGAAAGCGAAAGCCTTATCGTTTTCGTCAGCCGATTGCAACAGGAAGCGATTCCAGAAGGTAAGCCGCTGATTGAACGCGCCAGAGAACTTTGGCTTACCGGGCAAGTAACACATCAGAAAACCAAAGAATTATTTAAGGATGCTGTTGCCCAGTTGCAAGCACATCCTGAATTGCACACGCTGGCTCAACAGCTATTGACTGATGCCAACAAAGAGAAGGCCACTGGACAATATATTGATAACCTGTTTGGCCGCCATTTTGATTCTGAACTGGCTTATGAGCTGGTGAAAACAGCTTCACCGGAGGCGAAAAATACCGCTGAACGAACAGGTAACTTCTTGGTGGAAGATTTTGGGCGGTGGATAGGTGATATTTACCCTGAAGGCGAGAAACGTAACGAGGCAATTGATAAAAAGATGAAATCTTTTGCCGAGGCTATTGATAAGGATTTTCGCCCTTGGTTCAGCCGGGTGCCTGAGGTGACGACATTCTTGGACGATCCGACTTTTGCTAATTTCAAGACCATGATGACCCAGGTTGATGATGGTTTTTCTGTGATTAAAGTGCCATTTCTGGCAGTAAAAATGGCGACCACACCGGGAATGGGGATGGATGTTGCTGACTGGAAGAGAAAAGGGGATTCTTTCTATCTGAACGTGATCACCAAAGCTCGTTCAACCAGTACTGAACTGACTACCGGGACGAATGCGGAGGATGTTAAGTACAAAGTAGAAATTACGGAAAAGCAGACCAATGATTATGGCACGGCGTTGCCCTACCAACCTGCGAATAATAAACATGACGACTTTTTGTATGGCAGAAAGGTCGCGGCAGGTCGAATCTTGACCCCTGGACGGGAAACTGCATTTGAGAGTAATGCATTGGCACAAGGCCAGTCTGTGGTAACTGGCGCATCTGGTTCGACCAATATCATGGTTCACCTCAATGACTATATTGCCAGCAAGCAACCCAACTTCCCAACCGGGCAGAGCTATCTCAATACGCTGGCATTTTTGGTATTTGATGGGGGTCACTCTGTCAACGAAAGTCTGGTGGTTTATCAGGCACTACAAGCAACTGATGAGGGAAAACGTAAGCAGATACTGAACAGCTACACGGCTAATTATCAGGATCTGGCAGAGATTGCTGGGGAATCGGGTAAGGTGTGGGTCAATCAGGCGCTGGATAACGCGTTTAAAGAAACTCAAGAGTTTTATCAGAAGTATGCGGTGGTAAAACCACAAAGCCGCCCTGCGGTGGAAGAGTTAGAGGGATTATCTGGCAAAAATAAAGAGGTAGAGCCGACTATTATCGACGATAGTCACCTGAAAAAGCCCGTTGATGGTTGGCAAACGGTGGACGTGGTGCCACAGACTGATGGTCGTGAAACCCGCTTTGATGGTCAGATTATTCTTCAGATGGAAGATGAGCCGATAGCCGCCAGAGCCGCCGCTAATCTGGCGGGTAAACACCCAGATTCCAGCGTGGTTATTCAACTCGACGCCAGCGGTAAATATCGTGTGGTTTATGGTGATCTGTCTAAATTATCAAATAAATTACGTTGGCAGGTGGTCGGTCATGGTCGTGATACGTCAGAGCAAAATAACATTCGTCTGAGTGGTTACAGCGCTGATGAATTGGCGACGAAATTAAAGCAGTTTTATCAGGCGGCTAAGCTGGGCGAACAAGCCATCAGCAAACCCGATCATATCAGTCTGGTGGGTTGTTCACTGATGAGTGATGATAAACGGGATGGCTTTGCGCGTCGCTTTATTACTGAGTTGGATAAACAAGGTATTCGCAGTGATGTGTCAGCCCGTAGTAGCGAAGTCGCGGTTGACGCAACAGGCCGTAAATTTACCCGTGACGAAAATAACCAATGGGTTAACAACTCGCCTGATAACAAAATTGTATTGAGTTTGAATGCTGAGAATAAACTGATAACGCATACCGAACAGGTTCGTCGTGGTATTGCTGAAAGCGATATCGACTTCTCTAAAGTCGGGTACACGGAGGCTGATTTGGTTACCAAAGGGGAAATTGCAGATAACACAGAAATTTTCATGGAGCCGCAAAAGCGTGAAAAGGTTAACGCCAGCGATAACTCGCCTCATCAGCTCAGTTACGCCGGTAATATCCAGGTGGATGTCGGTGAAGGCGAGTTTACGGCGCTTAATTGGGGAACCTCGAACGTAGGTATTAAAGTGGGAACCGGTGGTTTTAAATCGCTGGCTTTCGGTGACAACAATGTGATGGTTCACATTGGTCATGGTGATAGCAAACATAGTTTTAATATAGGCGGCTATCAGGCGCTTGAAGGGGCGCAGATGTTTATCGGTAACCGTAATGTCAGTTTCAACCAGGGTCGCAGTAATGACCTGATTGTGATGATGGATAAATCCATCCCAACGCCGCCATTGGTCAATCCATTTGATGGTGCTGCCCGTATTGCTGACGTATTGAAAGGTATTGCCCGTTCCGGTGAAACGCAGGATTGGTTAGCGGCACAAGAGCAGCAGTGGACCATTGCCGGCGCGAAGAAGTTTGTGCGTGATATGTCTGGTTTAGACCAAACCAGTAGCGTGGATTACAAAACGCTGCTTGATTTGGACTCACAACATGAACGTAGCAGCCGTGGTTTGCAGAATGACGCCGAATCAGCCCTGAATAAGAAACTTAATCAGTGGATAGGTGAAAACGACAATAGTGTCGATGCAGGCAAAATGAGCTGGGCGGATAAATTCCGTCGGGCTGATCAGACGCTGGCTTTCAACTTTGCTGTTGGCGGGCGGGGAGCGGATATTCAGGTGACGACGGGTAATTGGAACTTTACGTTCGGTGACAATATCCAGTCAATTTTGGATACCAACCTGGGGTCGCTGTTTGGTCTGATGACTCAGCAATACTCGACAACGGGTATGGCAAAAACAACCTTTACTTACAACCCGCAGGACTTACCGCGTCAGCTTCAGAATAAGCTGCTTGGCCGATTATCGAAGGTGGGGGCGGATACCACTTTGGCGGATATTTTTGGTGTGGATTACACCGCGGATGGACGTATTGTTTCCCGCACGGGCAAGCCTGTTGATGGCGAGGCGATGCTAAAAGAGATGCTGGAAGTGATAAAGGAATTTAGCGGTGATCAACTGGAAGCTTTCACCAACCCGGGGAAATTGCTGGAGAGTTTGGAGGCCGGCATCAAAGCGGGAGAAGATGGAGTCAGGACATTTGCGGAAAGTCATGGTTTGAAAGAGAAAGCGCCCGATAAAAATCAGCAACCAGGCGCTGTGGTGAGCATTAACGGAAATAGCGCTCAAGCTAATAGCAACGCGGAACGTGCATTTGGCTTTAATTTGCCTAACCTGTTTGCAACGATGTTCAGTAAAGATAAACAAGAAGAGATGAAGTCGTTAGTGGCTAACCTGAAAGAAAACCTGACGACAGATCTGCTTAATATGGAAGAAAAAACGTTTGATTTCCTGCGTAGCAGCGGTCATCTGCAAGGGGATGGCGATATCCACGTATCGTTGGGGAACTATAACTTCAACTGGGGCGGTGACGGTAAAGATCTTGGCGCTTATCTGGGTGATAACAACAACTTCTGGGGCGGTCGCGGTGATGATGTTTATTACTCACTAGGCACATCCAATATCTTTACGGGTGGTGAAGGCAATGATCTGGGCGTACTAATGGGGCGTGAGAACTGGATGTTTGGCGGAAATGGCGATGATACCGCCGTGGTAGCCGGACGGATTAACCATGTCTTTATGGGCGAAGGGAATGACCAGACGTTTGTCTTTGGCGAAGGCGGCCTGATTGATGTCGGTAATGGACAGGATTACGTCGTGACTTCCGGTAACTATAACCGGGTGGATGCTGGGGCAGGTCAGGACTACACGGTGACCATCGGCAATAACAACCGGGTTGATTTAGGTGAAGGCAATGACTTTGCCAGAGTGTTTGGTAATGACAACCGGATTGAGGGTTATTACGGCAATGATACGATTAAGCTGATGGGCTACCATGCGATGATTAATGGCGGAGAAGGCGATGATCACTTGATAGCCGCTGCGATTTCGAAGTTCAGCCAGTTTAACGGCGGTGATGGACAGGATTTGTTAGTGCTGGGCGGTTATCAGAACAGCTTCCAGGGGGGAGCAGGCGTGGATAGCTTTGTGGTCGGCGCAGAAGTGATTGATAACCGGGTTAACGATATCAACGCAGAAGATATGATCTTGTTTAACGGGGTTGACTGGAAAGACTTATGGTTCCAGCGCAGTGGATATGATTTGGTGCTGTCAGTGAACCGTCATACTCAGGCCGACACGGCTCAGGGGAAATTTGAATCGGTAGGTTCAGTTACCTTTAATGATTACTTTAATGGTCATCGTGCCAAATTAGTGACGCAGATGGGGGATAAAGACAAATCCGGCGAGCATGAATTTACGGCACTTTCTGACAATGCGGTTGATTCATTGATTCAGGCAATGAGTAGTTTTTCCCCGACAGCGGGCGATAATGGTTTTATTGAAAGTCTGGACAGTAAGGCGAGCGTGGCTGTTGCCACGGCATGGACCGATGTCACTATTGGTAAGGGGAAATTTGCCTAATTAGTTCGCTGTAAATTAGCAAAATAATTGTCGTAGAAATAAAAATAGCTCACAGAAATGTGGGCTATTTTTTTGTTTTTGCGGATATATGTAATGCTATTATTGCTGAGGTGGTGTCGGTTTATTTTGCTATATTTTCTTTAATAACATAATGATTAAAATAGATTCATTGCTTGTTTTTACATTGATGTTATCTTTGTGTTTGAAAATTTCTATGTAAATAAGTTTTTATTGAATGAAAACTATTATTTTTTTGTAAGGTGGATAAATGAGTAATAAGAATGATTTTAAAGCATTTTCTATTGGTAATAACGCTCATGTAGTCAGTCAAGAAAGATACGAAGAAAGTCAGAATTTACAAACTGGGTTTCCTCCAGAAAGTATTACTACTCATGTGTTAAATAAGGCATTACGACAATCATCAACAATAGCCTCTGTCGTGGCTAATTTTATGTCCACGCAGTGTGGAAAGGATGTTTTGGATAATGGTGATTTGGCAACACTTAATAAGACTTTTGCTGATTCATTAGAGTGTCACGCGAACAAAAAATTCCCCGGTAGTTTATCTCATAATGGTTATCAACAACTGCCGGGTGGATTAATACTTCAATGGGGAATACATAAATTTACGCCGTTAGTTGAAAATAAAGTAATTTTACCAACGCCTTTTAAAAATAGTTGTTTGAGGGTTTTTATGACAGATGGTGGTGGGTGGGCACTTCCAATGGCTGCATTACCCAATGGAACATTGAATAGTTTTAACGCTTGGGTAGCTGGTAAAGCTTTCGATTATCTTGGAAATGAAATTAAATTATCTGCTGGTGTCCATATAGCTGGACAATATCTTGCAATTGGTTTTTAATTAGTATTTTTAAATGAATAATAAGCTGAAATTTTTTGCGGCTTATTATTTAAATGAAATATAAAGATGTCATGAAATACAATTGTATTATATGTTTGTTTGTTGATGGTATGTTGTAGTAATAATAAATATATAAAATGAACGCGGATATCTATTCCCAATGGATTAATAAAAAAATATATCTGGAAAATAGGTAAAACAAATCGTTATAATTGTCCCTGATGTAATCAAATGAGATATGGCAGTGATTGAAATCTATAGTGACGAATATTGGATGCAGCAGGCGATAGAACGAGCAATGAAAGCGCAAGAGCAGGGGGAAATACCTGTTGGTGCTCTATTGGTTGCTGATAATAAAATCATCTCGGAAGGTTGGAATCAGTCTATTATCGCGCATGATCCTACCGCTCATGCTGAAATTATTGCGTTACGCAAAGGGGGAGAGCAGTTACAAAATTATCGTTTGATAAATACCACCTTATACGTCACGCTTGAGCCTTGCACTATGTGCGCTGGTGCTATAATACATAGCCGAATACAGCGGCTGGTTTATGGCGCCAGTGATATGAAAACTGGCGCCGTAGGTTCTTTGGTTGATATATTGCGCCATCCTGGCATGAATCATCAAATTGATATTACCAGTGGCGTGCTTGCTGAGGAATGTTCGACGATGTTGAGTGCTTTTTTCAAACAACGTCGGCTGCAACATAAAGCATTAAAAGCCGCCAGAAAACAGCAGGAAGAAAATCAATAGATATACCCTATGGATTCACTCTTTTAGTACCCATATATGGTACTCGCCGTTTATCATCTCTGCGCCTTCTAGGATTTTTTCAAAGCCTGGGAACTTGTTATTCCATTCACCGAGTTGGCGAATATATTGTAACCGGGGCGCATGTTCATCACCAAAACGTTCTCCCGGTAGGATTATTGGTATACCTGGTGGATAAGGAATGACACTCACAGCAGATATGCGCCCTGCCAGTTTATTAAGTGGTAGATGTTCAGTGCGGCCTCCCATATGATCAAGGTGTGCTTGTCGGGGGAGTTTCACTATCTCAGGTAATTGGCTAAATGATTTCTTTTGCTCAATATCTATTTCATATTCTTTTATATACCCGAATATTTTATCCGAAATATCTTTGAGCCCCATATTTTCATAATATTCAGGGTATTGCTTCGCGAGTTTTGGCAAACATTGTTTAAGTGAAGTATTAGCGTCATAGTGTTTCTTGAAATTCAACAATACATTGATCAATGTTCCCCATTTACCTTTGGTGACGCCAATAGAAAACAGGCAAAGAACGATAAAATCGGTGGTACGTGCCGGCACAATATCATGCTGACTGAGATAAGCGGAAAGAATTTCGGCTGGAATGCCATTTTCCAGCAATTCATCATTATCATTCATTCCTGGGCATAAAATACCGACTTTTGTTGGATCTAGCAGGCACCATTCTTCTGATAGATTGGTAAATCCATGCCATTTGTCTCCCTCTTTTAATACCCAACAGGCAGGATCTGTTGCCAATTGTTCTCTGTTTGCCTCATGGAAGGGAATTAATTTACCGCTATCTGCGCTGATAATCTCTCTGGCATTCCAGGGTAAGAAGAACCAATCATCTTTTTGTTTAAATTGATGATGGGTTTTTGCTAATGTCAGACGGAAGTCTACGGCTTCATTAATCGCGTTTTGTATCAGTCTTTGCCCCTGCGGGCCATCCATCATGGCCGCTCCAATTTCATTAGTGGCGATAAGCGAATATAGCGGTGAGGTTGTGGAGTGCATCATATAAGACTCGTTGAAACGGGAATGTTCAACGGGTTTTTTACCATTGCGGATATGGATATAGGATGATTGTGATAGCGCTGCCAACATCTTATGCGTGGATTGAGTGGCAAATATTGTCGGGCCATTATTGTCAAAATCATTTGGGTCATCACGCATTGAGTAACGATGTTTATACATAGGATTAAAACGCGCATAAGCAAACCAGGCCTCATCAAAATGAATTTGATCAACACTTTTTGCTAGTAAATCTTGGGCTTGTTCTGCGTGATAACATATTCCATCATAAGTACAGTTGGTGATGACCGCATAAACAGGCTTATTGTCTATCGCGATCGCTTTTAATGGGTGTTGATCAATGAGTTGTTGGATATATTCTGGTTGAAATTGATCTCTGGGAATGGGGCCAATAATACCATAGCGGTTGCGTTGAGGAATAAGATATACGGGCAAAGCGCCAGTCATGATTAAACCTTGTCCAATAGATTTATGGCAATTGCGATCGCATATAACAATCTCTTTCTCACCAATAATGGCACCCATGATAATACGGTTAGAACCCGAAGTGCCGTTAAGAACGCAATAGCTTTGATGGGCACCAAAAATCGTTGCGGCATATTCTTCTGATTCTTTAATTGCACCTGTATGATCTAGCAGTGATCCAAGTATTTTTCTTTCTATGCCAATATCACTTCGGAATAAATTTTCCCCAAAGAAATTAATTAATTCTCTTCCTACCGCTGTCTTAGTCAGTGCAACACCGCCTTGATGCCCAGGAGCAGTCCAGGAATATTCTGGTGATTCTTGGGTGTATTGAAGTAATGCACGAGTGAAAGGCGGTAATAATTGAGCATAATATTTCTTAATTAGCGAACTGGCGCGAGAGGCGATAAATCCAGCCGTGTCTTCAAGCATCCAGACGAATTCATTTGCCAATCCCATGACTTCAAGTGTCAGTGTGTCGATGCTGGAATATTCCGCGGTCAACAATACCGGAATGGTTGTATTGTGTCTGCGTATTTCTTTCAGTAATTCTAAGACTTGTTTATGAGATTCATAGTTATTATCTCCTGAAGTCCAATCAACAAAAATACAGCATAGTGAGGAGTCAGAAGAAACGGTAGCGATGCCATCTTGGAATGTAGCAGCCAGAATAACAGCGAAATTGTTCTTTTTTAATGCTTCTATTAACTCTGTAAAAGCACGACCATTCGCTGTCGTCGGGCTAAATACATGGCTGCTGACGACCATAATTTTGTTTTGTTCGTTAATGTCTAAATTAATCATGATTTATCCTTTGAGAGAGATAGTGTCCTGACGAATTTAGTATGGTTAGCTGAATTAGCTGTCAAACATAATATAACTGAGGATATATAATGGCTGTAATTGACTCCTTAGGGCCTTATATTTGTTTACTTTTATTTTGGTTGGTTTTCTTGGGGAATTAATTTTTTCCGGTTTTCTTTGGCCTGTAAATATCCGACTAAACTAAGCTGATAACGGCGAATATTTTCAATATAGCGATAAGCTTCATGTCCACGGGCATAGCCATAGGTGGTATTTGTATAATATTTTTTCTGGCTTAATAGTGGAATCCGTTTTTTGACATCGAGCCAGCTATCGGGATTTCCTTTCTGTGATGCCGTCAGTTTGCGGGCATCTAACATATGTCCATAACCCATATTGTAAGCTGCCAGTGCAAACCAGATGCGCTCATCTTTAGGGATATTTTCAGGTAGTCGTTTCATTAGATTTTGCAGATAGATAGCCCCTCCCTTAATACTCTCCTCTGGATCAAGGCGATCAACGACGCCTAACCCTTTAGCCGTCTGGCTGGTTAACATCATCAGGCCACGTACACCCGTGGGTGAGGTTGCCTGTGGGTCCCAATGAGACTCTTGCCAGGCAATGGCAGCGAGGAGTTGCCAACTGATATCACCGGAATATTTTTCAAATAGTGGCCGATAGGTAGGCAGAATATTATCGATGGCACTTAGAAAAGAGAGTGTATCGAAATAATCAAATGAGTGGACGTGACCAAAGTATTTCTCCTCCAATCGTGGCATGACATTTTTTTCCGTTAGCTGGCTGAAAAAATCTAGCATGGCAGCGTAAAGGCTGTAGTCGTCAATGCGTTTTAAATACCATGTCAGTGGGTTATCTTCACTCACATCAAAAGCGACGGCCAAATTAGGGTGAGTACGTTGTTGCAAAGCGACATTAATCGAGTCACCTAACGTATAATCCAGTTTACCTTCCGATACCTGTTCCAGTAGTTCGCGAGTGTTATATTGCTGTGTCTCCTTCCATTCGAGCTCAGGGAAGGAACTCGCTTTCATTTCTTTCAATGTGCTGACATGAGCAGAACCAGAAGCGACCAGTAGTTTACCTTTTAAGTCTTTAAAAGAGCGGGGGCGTGGAGTTCCTTTGCGATAAATCAGTTGTTGGGATACAGAATAGTAGGCTGGACCTGTGCGGGTTTGATCCAGCCTTTCTTGATGATAAGTCAGGCCGGCGGCCAGAAAATCAGCTTCACCCTTTTCCAGGTCATCAAATAACTGATTGATATTTGTTCTAAATTTGATTTCTAATTTGACGCCAAGGTAATTAGCAAAGCGTTGTACCAGTTCGTAATCAAATCCATTTAGTTCTTTCTTACCGGTAAGATGGATCAGAGGTGAGCTAATGGTGCTGATCCGTAGCTCTCCTCTGGTAATGATCCTGTTAATCTGCTCCTGCTGTTTATTCGGCCAACTGATGTTCAGACTAATGATGGCGGCAGAAAAAAGAGCGATAACAATGATAACGAAATAATTTATTTTTATATTATTCAAATGGTTATCTCTGTATAACGCAGTGTGGTGCTATGTGGAAACGCGCTATATTGTTATGGTTAAATTTCCAGTGATTGAGCATTTTGCGGAACAAAAACGGGCTGTGCAACCTAATTGATACTATTTGCATGATTTGGCGATAGGATAATTGGCTGTAATAATCGTCACGCAAACGGTTTCGTCATGGGTTACAATCCTCTATAATGGCCTCATTTCCCCTTAGGCATCTATTAAGCTTTGCTTCTAAGATGAGAGAATTGATTACTATGAAAATTCTACGTGGTTCACCTGCTTTATCTGCATTTCGTATCACTAAACTCCTTTCTGTGTGTCAAGAACAGCAACTTCCGGTCAATGATATTTATGCGGAATATGTTCATTTTGCAGAGATTAATGCATCTTTGAGTGATGTTGATTCAGCAAAGTTACAACAATTACTAAAATATGGACCTTCGCTGGCTGAACATGAACCCCAAGGTACATTGCTGTTAGTCACACCCCGCCCGGGAACGATTTCCCCTTGGTCTTCCAAAGCAACCGATATTGCTCACAATTGTGGCCTGTCCCAGGTTGTGCGTCTGGAGCGTGGCCTGGCTTATTATATCCAGAGCGATGAAATGAGTGGTGCGCAGTGGCAAATATTGTCATCACTGCTGCATGATCGGATGATGGAAACGGTCTTTACTCAATTGGAACAGGCGGAGAAATTATTTTCTCGTCAGCAACCGGTTCCGTTAAAGCGCATTGATATTCTGCAAGCAGGACGCAGTGCGTTAGAAACTGCCAATATTGAACTTGGATTGGCGTTGGCCCCGGATGAAATTGATTATCTGATGGAGGCTTTCCAGAAATTAGGGCGCAATCCAACAGATGTTGAACTTTATATGTTTGCTCAGGCTAACTCAGAACATTGCCGTCATAAAATCTTTAATGCTGATTGGATTATTGATGGTCAGACGCAGCCAAAATCGCTGTTCAAAATGATTAAAAACACCTATGAGCAGACACCTGATTATGTCCTGTCAGCCTATAAAGATAATGCCGCTGTGATGGAGGGATCTTCTGTTGGCCGTTTCTTTGCCCGTGCGGAAAATGGTTCATATGATTACCATCAGGAGCAGGCTCATATTCTGATGAAAGTGGAAACGCATAATCACCCGACAGCAATTTCTCCTTGGCCGGGCGCATCGACAGGTTCGGGTGGTGAAATCCGCGACGAAGGGGCGACCGGTCGTGGGGCTAAGCCAAAAGCGGGTCTGGTGGGATTTTCGGTATCCAATTTGCGGATACCGGGTTTTGAACAGCCGTGGGAAGAGGATTTCGGTAAACCGGAGCGTATCGTTAGTGCTCTGGATATCATGATGGAAGGCCCTTTAGGGGGGGCGGCATTTAATAATGAATTTGGTCGTCCGGCTTTGTTGGGTTATTTCCGTACCTATGAAGAAAAAGTCAACAGTCATAACGGCAGCGAATTACGTGGTTATCACAAGCCCATCATGCTGGCAGGTGGGATCGGTAATATCCGAGATGAACATGTCAAAAAGGGTGAAATTTCTGTTGGCGCAAAACTGATTGTGCTTGGTGGCCCATCCATGAATATTGGCTTGGGGGGAGGGGCCGCATCTTCTATGGCATCGGGGCAATCCGATGCTGATCTGGATTTTGCTTCGGTACAACGCGATAACCCGGAAATGGAGCGCCGTTGTCAGGAGGTGATCGATCGCTGTTGGCAGTTAGGCGAAAACAACCCGATTCTGTTTATTCATGATGTGGGTGCTGGTGGGCTTTCCAATGCGATGCCTGAGCTAGTCAGTGATGGTGGTCGCGGTGGACGATTTGAGTTACGTAGAATTCTTAATGATGAGCCGGGAATGAGCCCGCTGGAAGTCTGGTGTAACGAATCACAAGAGCGTTACGTACTGGCTGTTGCGCCGGAACAACTTCCGCTGTTTGAGGCGATTTGTCGACGAGAGCGTGCACCTTACGCCATTATCGGTGAGGCAACAGAGGAACGTCATTTACTGCTTAATGATGAACACTTTGATAATCATCCAATCGATATGCCTTTGGATGTACTGTTAGGTAAAACGCCAAAAATGTTACGTAATGTCAGTACATTAAAAGCGAGGGGTGAAAGCCTTGAGCGTCGGGATATCGATCTGACAGAAGCTGTTAAACGCATTATGCATTTGCCGGCGGTGGCAGAAAAAACCTTCCTGATCACGATAGGCGATCGCTCTGTCACTGGTATGGTTGCTCGTGATCAAATGGTGGGTCCGTGGCAGATCCCTGTTGCGGACTGCGCTGTTACCACCGCCAGCCTTGATAGCTACTATGGCGAAGCGATGTCCATGGGTGAACGTGCGCCGATCGCTTTGCTGGATTTTGCTGCTTCTGCCCGAATGGCGGTCGGTGAAGCTCTGACCAATATCGCTTCTGCTTATATTCAGGACTTAAAGCGCATTAAACTTTCAGCTAACTGGATGTCTGCTGCGGGTCACCCTGGCGAGGATGCTGGTTTGTATGCGGCGGTTAAAGCGGTGGGTGAGGAGTTGTGCCCTGTGCTAGGGCTGACTATTCCGGTGGGTAAAGATTCCATGTCGATGAAAACCCGTTGGCATGACCAAGGTGAAGAGCGTGAGATGACGGCGCCTTTGTCACTGGTGATTACCGCTTTTGCCAGAGTGGAAGATGTCCGCCGTACAGTCACTTCTGAGCTTTCCACTGATGAAAATAATGCGTTGTTATTAATCGATCTGGGGCAAGGAAAGAACACGCTGGGCGGTACAGCATTGGCACAGGTTTACCGTCAACTGGGTAATAAAAACGCGGATGTACGTAGTGCTGAGCAATTGGCGGGTTTCTTCAATGCGATTCAGCAACTGATTTCGGAACAAAAATTACTGGCTTATCACGACCGCTCCGATGGTGGTTTACTGGTAACGTTGGCTGAAATGGCTTTTGCCGGCCATTGTGGCATTGAAGCTGATATCAGTGTATTTGATGAAGATATTCTGGCGGCGCTCTTTACGGAAGAGTTGGGTGCTGTGGTTCAGATTCGAGCATCGGATAGAGGATTTGTTGAAAGCGTTTTGGCAGAACATGGTCTGGCCGATTGCGTACATTATCTGGGTAAAGCTAAAGCAGGTGATGATTTTGTTATCTTTAGCGGCAACACTGAAGTCTATCGCCAGAATCGCAGTACCTTGCGCTTATGGTGGGCAGAAACCACATGGCAAATGCAGCGTCTGCGCGATAACCCGGAATGTGCAGATCAGGAACATCAGGCTAAACAGGATAATCAGGACCCTGGACTGAATGTAAAACTGACTTTTGATGTTTCAGAAGATATTGCAGCGCCTTACATTTTGCAGCAGGTAAGGCCGAAGGTGGCTGTACTGCGTGAACAGGGCGTTAACTCCCATGTTGAAATGGCTGCGGCGTTCCACCGAGCAGGTTTCGAGGCGATTGATGTTCATATGAGTGATTTGTTGTCTGGACGTATTGGATTGAGCCAATTCCAGACACTGGTTGCCTGTGGTGGCTTCTCGTATGGTGACGTGTTGGGGGCGGGTGAAGGTTGGGCGAAATCAATACTGTTCAATGAGCGTGTTCGTGATGAATTTGCCGCTTTCTTTGCACAACCTGATACATTGGCGCTTGGTGTTTGTAATGGTTGTCAGATGATGTCTAACTTGAGGGAGTTGATCCCGGGTGCAGAACATTGGCCACGTTTTGTACGTAACCGTTCAGAGCGCTTTGAAGCACGATTCAGTTTGGTGGAAGTGGCTGACAGCCCGTCACTGTTCTTGCAAGATATGGTTGATTCTCGTATACCGATTGCGGTTTCTCATGGGGAAGGGCAAGTGGAATTCCGAGATAGACAGCATCTTGAGATGCTTGAAAGCAGCCGGTTAGTGGCGCTGCGTTATGTGAATAACTATGGTCAGGTTACGGAAAACTATCCGGCTAACCCAAATGGTTCAGTGAATGGCATTACCGCAGTTACCAGCCTTGATGGCCGGGCAACTGTTATGATGCCTCATCCAGAAAGGGTATCCCGCACGGTGAATAACTCGTGGCATCCAGAGGAGTGGAGCGAAGATGGCCCGTGGATGCGAATTTTCCGTAATGCTCGTAAGCAGTTAGGGTAAGCATCCCAGTGTATAAATTGTGTCAGCCGGTTTTTCCGGCTGACAGTGTTCGTTGGCTTCATTGAGATTTTTCATTCCGTAACTGACGAGAAATCATAATTGAAGCCATTTTTTTATTTATTCCAATTCATTTTGAAACTGTATTTGATTAGTCAAAAAATATTCATTAAATAGAACATACGAAGCATCATAGTCCAATAAATTTCCTATTGGAGGTGATAACTGGATTAATTGACTACATTTTCTAACTTAAAAAAACGAGTCTGAACCTACATGCTTTTGAATTGACTGCTCTTAAACCTATTTAAGGTATATATGCAAAAATAGGACTGTAAGAAATAAAACTCAGTCTATTTTAAACATTGTATTACCATCCTAGGTAATAATCATCAGCCAACCAATGTGGTCTTTTTAAATTAAACCACTCCTGTAAAAGATTTTCCGTCACACAAAACGCTCCTTCTGTCCATCCTTGCTGACTTGAATAAGCTTCTCCAATAATATGAATTGATTCATCGCATATAGGGCGGCGCATATAGGGCATTACTTCATTAACATGGATTCCTGCATGCCAGGCATGATAGCCACCGCCATAAGGATCTTGAGACCAATCTTTAATTCGTGCAATATACGGGGGTGGAATCTTTATACCATGTAGTTCTTCTACTTGGCTTATAGCTTCATCAACTAAGTTTTTAGAAGCTTCATTACCTGGCACGGATATTTGCTCAATTTTTTCTTTCGATACCAATTTAGTAGAATGTGGTTTAAACTTTTGCAGATATTTGTTATCAGGATTTATATCATCAAATTTAAAACTTTGATGATATTTCTGCTGTAGGAGGGGGGTCCAGAAGGTAACTGTACGCATATCGTTATAACTGCCTAAGAACAATGAGTGTGAGTTTTTAGGATCAGTGCCGAAATAATAGCACTGACGTATAGGTAGATCTGTAATTGATTCTCCTGCCGTTGCTCCGAAATCTTTTATCCACCACGGATATTCAAATCCCATTAATAGTTTAAAAGAAGGTTCACTAAATACTGAGTCTATATTGCTTTGTAGTTTATTTTCTTTTGTTTTATCGAAGAAAAAATTCTCCTGATCTAAAAGTTTTAAAGACCATCTTGGCATAGCTAAAATTATCTTGTCAGTATAGACTGTCCAGTAATATTTTCCCTTTTTATTCCAAAAATTAAGAGCATAATTCCTCTTTCCATTTGAATCTTTCTTAAAAGTTACAAGTTGATTTTTCATCCATAACTGAGAGCCTTTAGTTTCATTATAGTTCTTCGCTAACGCATAGGCGAGTTGATCATATCCATTTTCTATGGTTCTGTATTCAACGTTATCTGATGAAAAATCGCCAACCATGTAAGGCATTGCTTCTGCGGCATTCCAATTTATTGTATTTGAGAAATATCCGCCACAATCAGCTAAGAAAGAGTAGCCTTCCTGCCCAATTCGATCTTTTATTAAGTTCCAAAATCCAATTTCTCGGACTTTCATTCCATTATAAGGGCTATTCTTTTTATAGTAAGATAAATTAATTTTTATATCATCCCATTGGCGAGATCTTATCTTGAACTCATAAGTATATTTATTTATTATTTTCACTGAGTCTCCATATTTTTCAATAAACCATGGATCATCTGTTAGGACATCATAAATTATCTTGTTAAATAATTGATTGGGGCTATAACCTTCTTCATCTTTATTGAGATAATAGTGCGTTTTGAATTCTTGGTTATTGTCTTGTGCAATATCCCATGCATTACCTTTAAAGCGTTGTTTACGAAAATAATAGAAATGGTTGTTGGGATTGCCTAATGGGAATGATTTATAATTTAGTAGAAAAATATCTTCGATCAGAGTAGTTGTAATTTTTTGAGAAGTCATGTAGCGCATGCCACCTAATTCTCCAATGATATCTGTCCCTGGTAATTTAATAGAAAGTAGACGACCACCAATACGATCATCCAAATCGAAGATATGAACTGAAGAGGGAGAGTGAATATTATCTGAGAATTCACCTGTCAATAAACGATATCCAGCATATAAGCCAGATACACCGGCTCCTATTATAGCGACATCAATAGATAGTCCATCTTGGCTGTCATCTTTATATGAAATTTGATCCATTTCAATTCTTGAATTAGTCATGTTGGTTTCCTTTTTATATATTAATATTAGATTTTAAATGGAGTTACGTCATAAAATGTATGGCCATTAATAGCTAATTGGGCACATATCTTGCCAAGTAATGGCGTGAATTTAGCACCCCATCCAGAGGTATAAATGACAATATTTGAATGACCTGGTAACGAATCTAAATAGAAAGGTTTGTCATCCTTTGGCATTGCTAACATGCATGTAGATGTAAATTTGGGTTCTGGGTCAAGATATTTCATATGGTTATTAACCCACTGGTTTGTACCTTCAAAATCACTTTTTGTTGGCGGTATTCGTTGCTCTGGACTGTCATAAATTCTGAATGGATAATCTGGCGCTACTCTAATGTAGCTTGGGTTTTTCCAAGGCGCCTCAGGGAACCCATAATATAAGTTACTATTTTTAGCATTAGGTTTCTGGAATGCAAACCATGTTGGATAGTTTATTCCGGGATTTTTTTTACGAAAATATGCAGAAACCATATCCCAGATTTCTAAATTAAGTGTAGTACCCAAAGGCGAGATTAATTTATTGGTATATGGACCAACGGCCATAACGATTTTTTTGCTGTGATATATTTCTTTATTTGTCGTTACAATTACTTCATTACAGCCATCTGATTCAATTTTTGTTACTGAATTGTAATCTTTAAAATGTACTCCATTATTGTGAGAAATATTATAGAGGGTTCTTAAAGTTGCAGGTAAATTAATAATACCACCGTTGGATTGGAAAAATCCGACATAATCATCAGGTATATTTTTAAATTGATACCAAGCTTCAATTTCTTTTGCGGTTAAATATTGATAAGGAATACCCATTCTTTTCATTGTATTAATGGCAGAATTAACTCCTCCTTCGGTTGTTGGGATTGTTGGATCTCCAAACCAAAGGCTACCAACATATGAAATAAGTCTAGTTACTGTTTGTTTTTGGAGTCGTTCCCATTCTGGGACAGAATCAATAACCAATTGGGTCATAAAGTCATTATTGTATTGAAAGCGGAACTGACGGGAAGCTTCTGCGCTACTAGATAATTGATTAAAGAATGAAGATTGCTCTAGGACGAGAACATCTTTTCCGTTTAATGCAGTGTGTCCTCCAAAAAAGGATGTTGCATTATATGCTGTGGAAAGGCCAATCAATCCACCACCAATAACGATTAACTCATATATTTTAGCCATAAACGTACCTTTATTGTAGTGTATACTTTGTAAAATATAGAATATTTACTGCCTATCCTGATGGGAATAACTGGTACAGGCAGTTTGAATACGAGATAACTTAATTTAGCTGTTTGATAGCTAACTAATATAAATATACAATCTTTTAGGACTATATATTAATATTCTTTTTTCCAAATTAATAAACTTCGTAGTTTTGTCCGGTTTGAGCTCCATCGACACTTTTTCTAAAAGCAAGTGCTACACGGCTAGCAGGGACAGCATTAAAGCCTGGGAAAAATGCACCGTATTTATCCAATGATTCCTGTAAGACATTAGGGCTAACGCTATTTATGCGAATTCCCCTTGGCATTTCAATTGCTGAACATTTTACAAATGCCTTGACACCACCATTTGCCATAGCTGCTGATGCCCCTTGTCGGATAGGGTCATCCATTATAATTCCGGTTGTTAAAGTAAAACTTCCACCATCGTTAATATAGTCCATTCCTAACAGTACTAAGTTAATTTGGCCTTTAAGTTTACTGTTTATTCCTATTTCGTTTAACTCTGGAGTTAATTCTGAAACTGATCCAAAATGTGCGCTACCTGTTGCACTGACTACAGCATCAACTTTTCCAATTCTCTCATACATGCTCTTAATACTATCAACGGAAGTGATATCAACTACAGCATCTAAGCCATTTCTTCCGGCACGAATGACTTCGTGATTTTGTTTTAATTCTTCCGAGATTGCTTTTCCTATTGTACCGCTTGCTCCAATAACAATAACTTTCATTTCTGTTTACCTTTTCATAATTAATAAAATTTTCTTAACTATATTGTCGCATAATGAATATTACTTTTAACTCTATATAGGTGGGAACTCTCTAATAATGCTAGAGTATAAAATGAAATTTACAACTCCAATAGTTGAATTAAACAACAGTGCGGGGTGGTATTGTGCAAAATAAGAACAAATTGGGTGTTTTTAATACTTATTTGGGGTGTTTTTAAGGAATTTTTAAGATATTTTTAAATAGTATTCATAAAAATATAGTCTAAGTTGAATGTACATTATATATTTTTGTGGTTGTTTTATCTAAAAAATGTCAAAAAACGGTATTTTTTCTTACTAATTTAAGTTTGAATATATTTTTTACAGAATACCCAAAACACTCTGTCAGAAATTTATAATAGCCAAAGTAGTAGAGCGAAGATGGCCCGTGGATGCGAATTTTCCGTAATGCTCGTAAGCAGTTAGGGTAGTGCTGCAATCTAATAAACAAGAATTGTTAAATTAAACAGTTGAAGGATACTTTCAATTGATACAACAAGGGGGAGCAAAAATTGCTCTCCCTTTTGGCTAATGGAATGTCAGAAGTTCAGTCTCTACGCAGGCAATATTGGATCAGTGCTTGGCGTAAACTCTGTCGTGTATTTAGGAACAGTGTAGCAATTACGGTATGGTTAGCTTCATCTATTTTGTAGATTGCTCGCAGTTGCAATTTGGTATCCACATAGTCATGGTGGCTGGTTAACCCAATATCAGCCGTTTCCTCACATAGCGGAGCACTTTTAGGATATTTAAGAACACGAGTTTCAAAATTGTATAAAAAGGTTTCCAGAATCTCCCAAGATGCTTCTGCACCGATATGTCTGGTTAAATAGCTAAAGCGTTCATGAAGCTGGTTTTCAAATGTCTGGGTATATGCAATTTTATTTATGATCACCGTTTGCTAAGTTCCGTAAATTATTTCGTAGTTCACTAGATGACACAATTCGTCCAGATTTTATGTCTTTTTCAGCAAAAGACAGCAGGCGCAACAATGCCATTTGTTCTTGTTGCATTTCAAACTGAACCGGATCTTGAACCACATATAACGGCTTCCCGTTTTGGGTTACTGTGACTGGCTGCGATACATCCATAGAAGCCAATTCTTTTTTAAACGCGGAGACTGTCGTAATCCGCGAATTTGGGGTTTGATACATAAGTGTCCTCCGAGTAGAAACTCTGTTGCTTCTGTAATAATACATCATTTGCTGATAAAGGCCATATATGGGGTAAATATGGACTATTAATGAATTAGATGCCCAATTGCTCTATTGTCTCAATTACCCGACAAACATGTGTTATGGGTGTCTCAAAAAGGAGACATTTAATTATTTGATTTTAATCTATTTTTATTTTCATGATTTTAGATGTCTTTAATTGGCGACAAAAAATAAATTTTACTCATACCGGAAAAGAAACTGTTTGGTTGCAGAAACGTTACGTTTGATTTTTTCTAAAGTAAAAACAGCTAGTTATAATTAAAATTTTAATATTGGCATAGAATATGCATTAAGCTGACACAGTTGCTCATTCAGCTTCTTATGTCGGCCCACATTAGGTGGAGAAATGCCACATAAACTATCGATCGAATGATGCCAGAATAAGGTGCCTACCGTCCAACTCAGTGATATCGCTTTCGAGCCTTATCAAACATCGGGCGACACGTGGAGTGAGGCACCACCTATGTCTGACTGTAGATAAACAACAGGCATAAGTCCCCCTCACTGGCGGGATAGTAGCAAAAACTATTATCCCGTCGTCATCGTTCAGGTGTTTACCTGCCCTTTTGTACTGTTTGCGTCTTACACTGATGTTCAGTCACAGCAAAATTTATCAGCCGATGGGTTTTTCTATCAGCCCTTTGTCGGTTAGCATTGGTGTACTGACAGGTTACGAGATGATTTCCTTGAAAAAATGGCGTTTATTTCCGCGCTCATTGCGCCAATTAGTTGTCATGGCCTTCTGGCTGGTGTTATTGCCGTTGTTGGTCTTGGCTTATCAGGCTTATCAGAGTCTTGATCAACTCAGTGAGCAAGCGGCTGATATAAACCGTACCACGCTAGCGGATGCCCGCCGCAGTGAGGCTATGACAGGTATTGCGTTGGAGATGGAACGCAGTTACCGCCAGTATTGCGTGTTAGGGGATAAGACGCTGGAAAACCTCTACCAAAGGCAATATCAGCAATACCTTAAGATGCTGAAAGATCAGATGGTTATACTTGATGATCAACAGTATATTAAGACACTTAACGATTTGCTGTCGCAGTTAACAAAAATCGCTTGTCTCAATAGTGAACCTACCCAACCTGCCGCTCAATTACTGGAACAATTCTCCAATGCTAATAGCCAGATGGTACAGGCTACCCGTGATGTTATTTTCAGCCGGGGAGAACAGTTACAGAAAGATATTGCTGAAAAAGGGCAATTTTTTGGCTGGCAGAGTCTTATTTTATTTCTACTGAGTGCGTTATTGGTCGCGTTATTTACTCGCATGATTATCGGGCCGGTTAAAGGGATTGAACGCATGATTAACCGATTGGGAGAAGGGCAATCATTGGGCGTTCGCATAGATTCTTTTCAGGGGCCGCGAGAACTCCGTTCTTTGGCGCAACGGATCATCTGGCTCAGTGAACGCTTGGCTTGGTTGGAATCACAGCGCCATGAGTTTTTACGTCATATTTCTCATGAACTGAAAACACCGCTGGCAAGTATGCGGGAAGGGACAGAATTACTGGCTGATGAAGTGGCAGGGCCATTAACGGCTGATCAGCAAGAAGTGGTTGCTATTCTTGATAATAGTAGTAAACATTTACAGCAATTGATCGAGCAATTACTGGATTATAACCGTAAATTGGCAGATGGCCCGACGGAGCAACAACAGGTTTCTCTGCGGGAAATTGTTAATGAGGTAGTTTTATCACACAGTTTACCCGCAAGATCGAAAAATATTCAGACGGAAATCCAGCTTGATGCTGATATTTTATGGGCAGAGCCTACACTATTAATGCGGGTTATTGATAATCTCTACTCTAATGCGGTGCACTATGGTGCCGAATCCGGTAACATCTGGGTTTCAAGTCGTCAGATTGGCAAATATGTTCAAATTAATGTTGCTAATACAGGTACGCCAATCCCTGAATCAGAACGCAGTATGATTTTTGAACCGTTCTATCAGGGAACGCTCCAGCGTAAAGGTGCAGTGAAAGGCAGTGGTCTTGGGCTAAGCATTGCGCAGGATTGTATTAAGCGTATGGAGGGCGAACTGATATTGATTCAGAGTGAATTTGCTGATGTATGTTTTCGTATTAAATTGCCATTAGCTGCTGAGAATGAATAAATAATGCATAACAGGTCTACTTACCGTTTTGTACGAAAGACGGATCGGCAGAATATTGCAGTACAACTTGGGAAAAACGTATTGGTTGCCAGATTGTTATTACCACGAGTTTCAGTTTGGGGTTTTAGCATGATTCTGCTGATCTTCGTTGTTTTTTTATTGGCGGGTTGCGTTAAAAATCCGGTTAATAATAATTTAGCGACAGTGACTCAAATGGTAATACCAGAGCAACGGGTAACGGATTACCGTATTGCCGAGTGTGAGTTAATGTGGGATTTAGAGACGCCGCCATCGATTGAGAATGCGCTTTACTGGCTGCGACTGATGGATTGTTCAGATCGCCTGACATCAGCGAAAGCACGTAATATGGCGAAATACACGCTTCCGGTTACTTGGGATATGGCTTTTAAACAAAGTATCTTACTTAACAGTGCCGGGCCTACATTGTCTGAGCGTCGGAAGATGATTGAAAACTTCAACAAATACAGGTTGAAATTCCCAGATCCGTTGCGACCGTTATTACAATTATGGCGTGAGCAGCAGGTTCAGCAAATCGCAGTGGCTGAGGAGCGGGCAAAATTCCAAAAATTACAGGCAGATACGGATAATAAACTTGATCGTCTGCGTGAAAGTCGTGCACGGTTGGAATTTGAGCTACAGCAAACTTCTCGTAAACTGGAAAATCTGACAGATATTGAACGTCAGCTCTCTTCCCGTAAACAAAATCAGGGGAGTACTGGCTCAGGCAATTTGGATAAACATGTTGAAACGCCAGAGACGACGGCATTACCTGACAAAAATAGTACGCCAAACAATACTTCTGAATCAGATAAAGGAGCAGCACCATGACAGCGCGTAAACCAGCCCATCTTCTTCTGGTTGATGATGATCCTGGTTTGTTGAAATTGTTGGGAATGCGTCTTACCAGTGAAGGCTTTCGTGTCACAACCGCAGAAAGTGGCGGTGAAGCGTTAAGATTGTTAACTAAAGAAAAAATCGATTTGGTGATCAGTGACCTGCGTATGGATGAAATGGATGGTATGGCACTGTTCGCTGAAATCCAGAAGCAACAACCGGGTATGCCGGTTATCATTCTGACGGCTCATGGCTCAATTCCAGAGGCAGTAGCGGCCACTCAACAGGGTGTCTTTAGTTTTCTGACTAAACCCGTTGATCGGGATGCGCTTTATAAAGCGATTGATGGCGCATTGGCGTTATCCACGCCTGCCAGTGATGAACAGTGGCGGGAGCAGATAGTTACCCGCAGTCCTGCTATGTTGCGCTTGTTGGAGCAGGCGCGAATGGTTGCTCAATCTGATGTCAGTGTACTGATAAACGGTCAGAGTGGTACGGGGAAGGAAGTGCTAGCCCAGGCAATTCACCGCGCCAGTCCCCGGGCGAAAAAGCCATTTATCGCGATTAACTGTGGTGCTTTGCCGGAACAACTCCTTGAGTCAGAACTGTTTGGTCATGCTAAAGGCGCATTTACCGGTGCGGTCAGCAGCCGTGAAGGGCTATTCCTTGCTGCACAGGAGGGAACGCTGTTTCTTGATGAAATCGGTGATATGCCATTGGCTTTGCAGGTTAAATTATTGCGCGTATTGCAGGAACGTAAAATACGCCCGCTCGGAAGTAACCGTGATCTGGATATTGATGTACGGATTATCTCAGCGACTCACCGTGATTTACCGAAGGCTATGGCAAAAAATGAGTTTCGCGAAGATCTCTATTACCGCCTAAATGTGGTGAACTTGAAAATTCCAGCTTTGAATGGCCGGGTTGAAGATATTCCTTTATTGGCGAATCATCTGTTGCGTGAATCAGCGAAGCGTCATAAACCTTTTGTCCGTAGTTTTTCAGTTGATGCGATGAAATGCCTGATGGCGGCAAGTTGGCCTGGCAATGTGCGTCAGCTTGTTAATGTGATCGAACAGTGTGTTGCGCTGACTACTGCGCCGGTTATTAGTGAAGCCTTGGTTATGCAGGCCCTGGAAGGGGAAAATACAGCGTTACCTACTTTTGTAGAAGCCAGAAATCAGTTTGAACTGAATTATCTGCGTAAATTATTGCAAATGACCAAAGGTAATGTGACTCATGCGGCGCGTATGGCGGGGCGTAACCGGACTGAATTCTACAAATTACTGGCGCGCCATGAATTGGATGCGAATGATTTTAAAGAATAACTTTTCTGCTGCTCAGGAAGTTTTTACACTGGCATAAAAATTGGTGGCTTGGGAGAGCCAAATTGTATGAGCCGTACTCTTAATATTGCCCTTGCACAGCTTAATTGGATGATTGGTGACATTGAAGGCAACTGTGAACGTATGTTGCAGACAGTACAGGAACAACAGCACCAAGGTGCTGATTTGGTGATGTTTTCTGAACTGGCGATATCCGGTTATTCTCCAGAAGATCTCTTATTCCGGGCTGATTTTCATCAGCGTTGCCGTGAGCAATTAGCACGTTTACAGGCGTCCAGTTGCCAAACTGCTATTTTAGTTGGTCATCCTTGGGAGCATGACGGGGAGATTTACAACGCACTTTCCTTATTCTGGCAAGGGGAGATCTTGGCCCGTTATTTCAAGCAACGGTTACCAAATTATGGTGTTTTCGATGAGAAACGCTATTTTAAAGCGGGCAATCAAAGCTGTGTTGTGCCATTTAGGGGTTACAATCTCGGCTTATTGATTTGTGAAGATTTATGGTTTGATGAGCCGATTGATGCCTTGAAACAGGCTGGCGCAGACTTAGTTCTTTCTATCAACGCTTCTCCATATAATCGTGAAAAACCTTATATCCGTTATGAACTGATTAGAGAACATTGCCAACGTACAGATTTACCCATGATTTATCTTAATCAGGTTGGTGGTCAGGATGAGCTGATTTTCGATGGCTGCTCTAAAGTTTTTAATGCAAGTGGTGAAATGACTCATCGGTTAGCCGCATTTAATGAACAAATCCAACAATGCCGCTTTAATGAATTAGGGATTGAACCTATGGTTAATCCGGCACCCGAATTACCGCCATTGCAGCAGGTATATCAAGCATTAGTCCTTTCAGTACATGATTACGTTCGCAAAAATGGCTTTCAAGGCGTGTTGTTAGGCTTATCTGGGGGGATTGACTCTGGCTTAACGTTGGCAATTGCGGTTGATGCATTGGGTAAAGATCATGTTCAGGCCGTTATGATGCCATTCCGCTATACATCTGAAATGAGTATAGAAGATGCTAAAGAACAGGCTGATATGTTGGGTGTTGAGTTTAATGTGGTGTCGATCGAACCGGTATTCGATGCATTTATGGCACAATTTGAACCTCTGTTTGCCGGTACGGCCAAAGATACCACCGAAGAGAATTTACAGGCGCGTTGCCGTGCCGTTATTCTGATGGCGATGTCTAATAAACGCCATCGTCTTGTGCTGACGACCAGTAATAAGAGTGAATCAGCGGTGGGATATTCAACATTATATGGTGATATGGCGGGTGGTTTTAATGCGCTGAAAGATGTACCGAAAACATTGGTATTTGAATTAGCAAAATATCGTAATACCGTTTCGCCGGCGATACCTCAAAGAGTCATTGATCGTCCGCCATCGGCAGAATTGGCGCCTGGACAGCTTGATCAGGACAGTTTACCGCCTTATGACATTCTGGATGATATTCTGGAAGGTTATGTGGAACAGGATAAGTCGGTTGATGAGCTGGTGGCGGCAGGATTTGATGAACAAATTGTACGTAAAGTTGTTCGTTTGGTTGATATCAACGAATATAAACGTCGTCAGGCTCCGGTGGGGCCGCGTATTACGCCACGTAATTTTGGTAAAGACAGACGCTACCCGATTACCTCTGGTTTCGGCCGTAAAAACTGGTAACAACAGGAAAACTTCATGAAAAAGATTGATGCGATTATCAAACCTTTCAAACTAGATGATGTGCGTGAAGCTCTGGCGGAAGTGGGTATCACCGGAATGACGGTAACAGAGGTGAAAGGTTTTGGGCGCCAAAAAGGTCATACAGAGCTATATCGCGGTGCGGAATATATGGTGGATTTTCTGCCAAAAGTGAAAATAGAAATTGTCGTGCCAGATGATATTGTCGATACCTGTGTTGAAACCATTATGCAGACGGCACAGACCGGGAAAATCGGTGATGGTAAAATATTTGTATTCGACGTGGCGCGTGTTGTGCGTATCCGTACTGGTGAGCAGGACGAAGAGGCGATTTAACTTAATTTAAATTTTTTGGGGTGGTGACAGGTAGATAAAAAGGCCACCCTAATAATATAAAGATTAGATAAATATTTTAATCAGCCATAATCAGGAATGTGGTTAATTAAATAATCATTTGAAAATACAGTTATATACCCTATGGATTTCAAGATGGATCGCGACGGCAAGGGAGTGAATCCCCGGGAGCATAGATAACTATGTGACCGGGGTGAGCGAGTGCAGCCAACAAAGAGGCAATTTGAAAGATGACGGGTATAAATTAATTATTCTCAAGGTGGTCATATGCCATTTTGATAAAGAAATTTATCTTTTGCAAATCGCGCATCATATTAATGAGTGATAATATTTTCTTAATTATCGAATGTGTTTTAAATCAATTATCAATCACTGAATCTTAATGACTATTCTCGATTTGAATTTATTATGAGAATTTGAGGCTATCTTTAAAAAACCGATTAAAATTGTATTGTTGTGTCTTTTCTTTTTTACCGGATAAAGCAAGAGCCTCAATTATTTTATAAGTCATTTAAATTTATTATCTTTTTTAAGCTGAATATTCGTACCTGTCAATTTGGCTTCATAATGAGGAGGTACATATGACTGATTTTCATAGTGTTAACCTTCATTTGTCTCAAATCATGTATTGGCACTTTTCACCTGAAACAGGATCGCCGTTTTGGCTTGAAAAACGCAAGAGTGTTTTATTGTTTAGTGTTAAGTTGAAAATTTAAATCATTTTATGTAGACCAAAACATTCATAGTGAATAAATTGTTTATCAATTCCCATATCCAACCATATCCAATAACTGTTTAGCGACATATTGCATAAAGGGAACTGGACCACAGAAATAGAAATACATTCCTTCTGTTTTCTGTTTTCTGTTTTCTGTTTTCTGTTTTCTGCTTTTTGAAAGCGCTTTTAAGTACCGTGACGGCCAACTATGGCATAGCCAAAAGCGAAGTCCGTTTGAAAGTTGCCAAACTCCACTGTGGTGCCAATGTTGTATTTCATCATATTTTCTTATGACTTTATTGCTTGATTGATTAAAAAACATCATAATTGCTTCTTTTATGATCATTTCGTTTAGGGTATATTTCAGGCTGATAACTCAATTATAGGTAATAGTTGCTTATGGCTAATGATTTTAATGTGGAACGAACCGGGCTGGTTTTTACTCTCACGGCCGGTAATCTCCCTGTGAAAACTTTTGCTGTGGTTGAATTTACACTGAATGAAGCCTTGTCAACGTTATTCAGTTTGCAAGCCACAGTGACTTGTGCCAATTCAGATATTGATTTTGCGGATGTTCTGGATCAATACGCCACATTGACCGTTTATCGTGACGGTCAGCCTGAGCGTTATATCACCGGGATTGTGACCCATTTTGTGCAGGAAACAACGGGCCGTTATCGTAGTTGTTATTACCTGACTCTCCACCCTTCCTTGTGGCGTGCTGGATTGCGGGTTAACTCCCGTATTTTTCAGAATAAATCCGTCTCCGATATTATTGATAGGTTATTGAAAGAAAATGGCGTTCGGCAATTCTCTTGTCTATTGCGTTATGAACATCCAGCACGGGAGTTTTGTGTTCAGTACGATGAGAGTGATCTGGCTTTTTTACAGCGTCTGTTAGCTGATGAAGGGATCTTTTATTACTATAACTTCAATCAGGATAAGGGCGAGCCGACAATGATTTTTGTCGACTCTTATGCCCAGAATGGCTCTCTTTCACTGCCCTACAACCCAGAACCTGATGCCACAGGCAACCAGTGTTGCATCAGCCAGTTTCGTTGGGGAGAACGAGTGGGCATTGCTGAAATTTCGGTGAGAGATTACACATTTAAACATCCCCGGTGGCTTTCCGATTTTCAATTCCATGAAAATCACAGGTACATCGGCAATCAGCGTTCGGATTTAAATAGCTACTATTACTATGACTTTCCCGGACGTTATAAAGATGAAAATGGGCAGCGAATAAGTCAGTACCGGTTGGAGGCATTGCGTAATGATGCTTTGCTCGGCAGTGGGCAAAGTGACAGTTTTGCTCTTTTACCGGGCATGTGGTTTACGCTTACCGATCATCCGAAAGAAAAATTTAATGCGCCGTGGCAAATAATCCAAATTACTCACCGCGGTCATCAACCTCAAGCAGATGAGTCCCATTTTGGTAGCAGAGGGACGACTTTGACGAATGGTTTTACCTTTGGTAGTCCCAATCGGGTATGGCGTCCCTTGCCTTACCCGAAGCCACGTATTGATGGCCTGCAAATTGCCACCGTGGTGGGGCCAGAGGGAGAAGAAATATTTTGTGATGAATATGGACGGGTACGGGTGCAATTTGCCTGGGATCGGTATGGCAAGCTTAATGATCAAAGTTCTTGCTGGATAAGAGTTAGCCAAGCTTGGGCTGGACACTGTTGGGGAATGATGACCATCCCGCGTGTTGGTCAGGAAGTACTGGTTGATTTCATGCATGGCGATCCTGACCAGCCGATTATTATTGGTCGTACCTATAATGCCATTAATCTCCCACCGAACCGTTTACCGATGGCAAAAACGCAGATGGTAATCCGATCAAAAACCCATAAAGGGGAAGGGTTTAATGAACTTCGTTTTGATGATGATAAAGGCGGTGAGGAAATCTATATTCATGCTCAGAAGAACATGAAAACGGAGATTTTAAACGATGAAATGGTCAATATTGCGCATAATCAGACTCATCATATTAAACACGACGCCCACTTACGTGTTGATAATGAATATCGTGTTCTGGCGAAGAATGACATTTCCGTTTCAACCGGGCAAAAACTTCATATCAAAGCTGACGATGCGTTGTTGGTACAAAGTGGAAATGAAATTCATCTCAGTTCCGGGGCGAAGGTAGTCATTGATGCCGGCAGTGAGCTCACCTTACAGGCTGCGGGGCATTTTATTAAAATTGATGCCAGTGGTATCAGCAGTAGTGCCGGGATCAGTTTTGCCAGTGGAACACCGGGCACAGGCTCGGGTTGGGGAGGAAAACTGCCAGATAAGCTGGATAAACTGAAACAGGTCAGTGCTGAAATACCAACTCCTGCTGCTAAAGCACCACTTAAAGAAATTTGTCTCAGTTGTTTGATGAAAGCTGAGCTTGAAGAAGCAATAACCGTTATCCGGGGGTAATTATGACACCTGAATTAAACGAAAAACTGGTTAATTATCAGAAAGAACATCCCGGCATTCGGCTTTACGCGCTGGTGAATGGTTTGCAGTATGAACGCTGTTTTGGTGAGGAGATTAATTATATCTTGGGTGTCAACAACCCACTATTCCGGCACTATCCAGATTCAAAACTTGCGTTTGCAGGCCCGTGGCTGTTTGATATGGAATATGCGCATCAATGGCAAGAGAAATTGTCAATACTTGAAGAAACGTATCCGGCAGTATCATGGTTATTAACCTCTCTGTCATTAGATAAGCTGACCCGCCATCTTGTGTCATATTTAAATATTCAACTTCCGACAAAACAGACCGCACTGCTACGTTTTTATGATCCTCGTATTTTGCATCGCATCAGTGACATTTTTAGTCATGAACAATTGTTTGCATTCACGCATGATATTAATAAATGGGTTTATCAATACAATGCCACTTATTATTCGGTGTCAGGAGCTCCATTATGATTGAATTGACTCAGGAACAATTTGATATTATCACCAAACTGGAAAAACAGACGGTGATTGATCGTATACAGGCCGAACTTCTCACCAAACATGCGGATTTAATTCCTTCCCCATCTTCGCTGAACGAACGGCTAATGGCTGCTTATGACTATTTGCTGTCATTAAACTTTCAGGATAAATACTTGATTCAATCCTATTTATCTCTGGTTGCGTTTAATCCTGATTTTCAGCACGCTTTGCCAATCAAGACAGCCCTGGAATCCTCTGATCAAAAATCCGAACAGCAGTTTAAAGATATTCTTTATATTGCAAAAAATAAGATAAACAGGAGACGTTAATATGCCAATACCCTTATTAGCTCCGGTCGCAGTGGGTGCGGCTGAATATGTCGCCAGCGCTTGTGCCGGAGTATTAATTGCGGTTGGGTTGATGGAAGCCAGTAAAGATAAATCCATTATAGAGGATGACGACCTTCACCATAAGAAAACGGATTTTGTGGTAAGCCCTGAAATCACAGATGAAGATCGAAATATCGTCTGGAGCGCCGAAGCCCATGCGGATTTTTGGGAGGACGATGATTTAGGAGATGAATCTGTTGATGCCAGTGCAGTTCAAACTAAAGCCCGGTCTGAAACGGAAGAGTGTGAAAAAACGGAAACTAAAAAAGCGTGCAAGGCTTGCCTTGCTATTCCGATGACAAGTGAAAAATATCGTAAGGTTAGCCGTTGGAGCGCTATCACGATTAACTATCAGCGATTTATTGCGAAAACTAAATATAACCCGCTCACACAAATGATTCAGGAATTTCAATGCCTGAAAGTGACGTTTGATGGCTGGCGACCAGCGTATTGCTTATTTCTGGAAGCCAAAGCGCGGTATGACCAGTTTTTTATTAGTGAGGATGAGCCTAAGGGTTGGTGGAAAGGTGTTAAATCAGCACAAAATCAGGCTGTCAGACATCAGGCCGTCTGTGATGTACTGGATAGTACTCCTCATGTGGAATGGCATTTTTTACAGCCCATCAGTTATGGATATTTTAAAGTACTGGGAACCTCTAAAAACTTTTCACAGCCACAAAATTGAGTAAAATGTAGGCACAGTACATCTCTGCAAGGTAGCGCTGTCATGATACCGCCTCGTTCTGCTTTAAAAAAAG
>NZ_JBHFKT010000028.1:0-75094 GCF_042879335.1 Photorhabdus sp. RM96S
GTGGATAAATAACGGTAAACAGATAAGATTGCAACAAGAATAAAGCGTGGCTTATTTTGTACGGTTAATTCGTCATCTTATGGATAAAAAATGATCATGCGTTAGCCCTGGCCAACAACATCTACAAGAAATTGTGCATAACATCGTAATGCACGGAAACGATTTTCTGGCAACCCATAATAACAATTAATGAGATTAATACTGTTTATTACCAGGAGAAATTTTTATGACAACTCGCCCTTATGATTTTATCGCCATTGGAATAGGTCCTTTTAATCTCGGACTAGCATGTTTAACTCAGCCATTAAAAGATGTTCATAGCCTGTTCATTGATCAAAAACCGGGCTTTGATTGGCATCCGGGAATGATGCTAGAAAATTCCACCATGCAAACCCCTTTTATGTCAGATCTGGTGACTCTGGCATCACCCACTCATCCACTTAGCTTCCTTAATTACATCAAGCAAAAAGGGAGAATATACTCTTTTTATATCCGGGAAAGTTTTTTCCTGATGCGTAAGGAATACAACCAATATTGTCAGTGGGCGGCAGAACAGTTATCTAATCTACGCTTTAACACACGCGTTGACAGCATTAGTTATAATGAACATACCTCGCTATATACATTACATTGTTCAGATACGTTAACTGGGCAACAACACCAATTTGTTTGTAAAAAATTGGTATTGGGTACCGGACCTGCACCTTATATTCCAAAGTGTTGCCAACCCTTCTCTAATCAGATGGTGACATCTGGTGATTACTTGAAGAACAAAGAAGCTTTACAACAAAAGCAATCTATTACTGTTCTGGGTAGTGGACAAAGTGCCGCTGAGATTTTCTACGATTTGCTCAGTGATATTGATAAATTCGATTATCAACTTAATTGGCTTACCCGCTCGCCACGTTTTTTCCCGCTGGAATATACCAAGCTGACACTAGAAATGACGTCACCAGAATATGTAGATTATTTCTATAGTCTCCCGGGCGAAAAGCGTGATGCATTAAATTTGTCCCACAAGCAGCTTTATAAAGGTATCAATAGTTCATTAATCAATGATATTTTCGATTTAATGTACACCAAAAGGTTAAATGGCAAGTTAAACGTCAATTTATATACCAATAGTGAATTACAACAAGTTAGCCATGCCCAAAATGGCCGCGACCTAACATTGGCGTTATTCCAACACGAACAGGAGCAACCATTTTCTCTGGACACCGAAGGAGTTGTTCTGGCTACCGGCTATCAGTATCAAATCCCGACTTTTATTGAAGGTATACATCACCTTATCCGTTGGGATGAGAAAGGACGTTATGGTGTACAGCGTAATTACAGTATCGATCAGAACAATACCATTTTCATACAGAATGTGGAATTACATACTCACGGTTTCGTCACGCCGGATCTGGGAATGGCCTGTTATCGCAACTCCTGCCTGATTTATGAAATTACCGGTATTGAACATTATCCGATTGAGAAAAGTATCGCTTTCCAGCAGTTCAGCGTTGAAACCGAAGGAGCATGCTAATGTCCGTTTTTAATCCTACACTGTTTGAAAAATCCTTGCCTGAAATAGGTACCTTTGCATTACGTCCACTGGATCTGGAACAGGATATTCTCATATTAACTGACTGGGTTAACCGGGATTACGCCCATTATTGGGGAATGCAAAACAATACTGAGAAACAAGTACGGGAATTTTATCATAATTTAGAATCAAGCCATCCGGGCAGTGTCTTTATTGGAATATATCGGGGGCAACCTACTTTTCTATTAGAGTGTTATCGTGCACAAGATGATCTGATTGGAAAATATTATCCGGCACACCCAGATGATATGGGAATACATATTCTGGTTGCACCACCGCAAGAAAAAATAAGGCATTTCACCTGGGGAATTTTCCAAACCATCATGGCCTTTATTTTTAGTGATCCTACTGTGGCTCGCATTGTGGTTGAACCTGATATACGTAATGAAAAAATTCACAAACTTAATCTACGGGCTGGTTTTGTTTATCAGAAGGCATTGGTATTACCGAATAAAACAGCCAAGTTAGCCTTTTGCACCAGAGAACAACATCAGATTGCGTTACAGCGGGAACATCAAGCGACAACATCAACCCACTCAGGCGCATTGATGACAAATGCCATACACTTGCAACCGGCGGTCTGGCTGAAAGTTAATCGTCTGCACTTGTGTAAAGCGATTTCTGAATTTTCACATGAATGTTTACTCGTGCCTCAACAGTTAACTGAAAAAGCAGATAATGATGGATATCACCATTACCGTTTGGATAATGCTAACCATCTGGTCAGCTATACTTTCCGGGCACGGCGTATGGCACTGGATCACTGGCTGATTGATGCCGATTCGCTACAAAAAAATGCCAACGGAGAAGAAAAAGTACTCGATTCCTTACTATTCATTATTGAGTTCAAACAACAACTTGGCATCAGTGATGTCGTAATGCCTACCTATCTGGAAGAAATTACCAGTACTCTCTATAGCAGTGCTTTTAAGCATAACAGAATCGGTATCAGTGCAATGGATCTCGTGAATACTGATTTTCAGGCGCTGGAAGGGGAGATGATGGAGGGACATCCCTCTTTCGTCGCCAACAATGGCCGGATTGGTTTTGATATTGGTGATTTCCAGAACTTTAGTCCCGAAGCTGCCTCTGCTATGCATTTAGTATGGCTGGCCGCACATAAGAGCAAGGCACACTTTGCTTGCATCGAGCAACTCAATTATCAACAGTTGCTGGAACAAGAACTAGGCACCACTGCAATGGCTGAATTTGATCAGCGGTTGATCGCGCTTAACCTTAATCCAGAAGATTACGTTCTGATGCCAGTTCACCCCTGGCAATGGCAGAACAAACTGACATCGGTGTTTGCTCCTGATATTGCTAATCAGAAATTGGTCTACCTTGGTATTGGTGCCGATATCTATCAGGCACAACAGTCAATCCGCACCCTATTCAATCGCAGTCATCCTCAGCGATATTATGTAAAAATGGCGTTGTCCATTCTAAATATGGGATTCATGCGCGGTTTATCACCTTATTATATGGCGACGACGCCAGGCATTAACGACTGGCTATTCGATCTGGTCACACAAGATCCCATCTTGCAACATTATCGTTTTAAAATTTTACGAGAAGTCGCCAGTGTTGGATTCAAAAACAGCTATTACGAGCAAGCAATCAGTAGTGATACGCCTTATAAAAAAATGATGGCGGCACTATGGCGAGAAAACCCGCTGCAACTCATTGAACCTGGGCAACAAGTGATGACTATGGCTGCGTTACTGCACAGTGATCAGCAAGGGAATGCCCTATTGCCCGCATTAATTTCAGCATCCGGCCTACCTACTCATGAATGGTTACGTCGCTATTTAGAGAGTTATCTTGCGCCACTGTTACACTGTTTGTACGCTTATGATCTGATGTTTATGCCACACGGCGAAAACATCATCATGGTATTGGAAAACCATGTTCCACAGCACATCTTCATGAAAGATTTAGCGGAAGAGATTCTGGTCATGAATCCCGACGCCGATTTACCGGAAAAAGCGAGTCGAGTCAAAGTAGACATGCCGGAAGATATGAAAACACTCACTATCTTATCTGATGTGTTTGACGGTATATTCCGCTATCTGGCTGCAATACTGGATGAACAGGGTGACTATTCACAGGATCTTTTCTGGCAGGCCGTAGCAGATTGTATTTTAAGCTATCAGCACAACCATCCTGAATTGAGTGAGCAATTTGTACGTTACGATCTGTTTACACCAGAGATTAAACGCTGCTGTCTAAACCGCCTGCAAATAGCGAATAACCGCCAGATGCTTGATTTAGCTGATCCGGCTCAAAGTTTACAGTTTGCTGATAACTTGATTAACCCAATTGCCAAATTTGGTCATTCGTAAAATAGCACTATCCATGGGCATGGAGAATGGTGTTTCATCAGTAACATGCTCACTACTCTATTAAGGCGGTGCTGCTACAGTACTGCCTTCTTTATTTACATAATTTACCTATACACGTAATTTCAGTGGATTAAATTTCAGCACCGATATTATTTTCCGTTTCAACTTACCTATAGTTGTATTCAATTATGTTATACCCGTCATCTTTCAAGTTGCCTCTTTGTTGGCTGCACTCGCTCACCCCGGTCACATAGTTATCTATGCTCCCGGGGATTCACTCCCTTGCCGTCGCGATCCATCTTGAAATCCATAGGGTATATATTCAGATTATTGCCAGACATTCCTTAAAGCTGGCAAGATTAGCAATAAAAGCATAATATTAACAAGTCATTAACTATATAGAGTCATATTGGAAACATATATCTTTATTTAGGAATAAAATTAAATGTCTACAACGCTATTAACCCTGGAAGAAGCCCGGCAAGTGATTGGTCATACTTTTGTTCACGATATGCCTTTTAACCAATTATTAGAACTTGAACTAATTCGATTTGAACAAGATTACGTAGAAATACAATTCCGTAACCAAAGTAAATTAGTAGGTAATATCGCACAAAAAATTTTGCATGGTGGAGTCATTGCCTCAGTGCTTGACGTATGTGGTGGATTGGTCTGTATCGGTAACGCCTTGACCCGTCTAGTGCCTGCATCATTAGAAGAATTAGAAAAACGATTATCAATAATGGGAACGATTGATTTGCGGGTGGATTATCTACGCCCCGGTCGTGGTGAATTATTTACTGCCACCAGTAGCATTATCCGCAATGGTAACAAAGTTTCTGTTGCCAGAGCAGAACTACATAATGAGCAGAGAGCCCATATCGCCAGTGTAACGGCGACCTATTTGGTAGGATGACAATATCATTTTAATCGCTTGCGTAATATTCAGCCCGGTGACATATTATTTTCACGTTAACGGGCTAAAAACCCATGACACTCTTTCCACCTTTATTAACATCAGGACAATATGAACAAGCCACAAACTACCAAAGGAGTATTGTACGCCTTCGGTGCCTGTTTTATCTGGGGAATCGCACCAATTTATTTTAAACATATCCAGCAAGTACCTGCTGACGAAATTCTGACCCATCGTATTATTTGGTCATTTTTCTTTATGTTGCTACTGTTAACATTAACTCGTCACTGGTCACAGGTAGCCAAAATTTTCCGTCAACCTAAAAAAGTATTATTTCTGGCCGTGACAGCAACCGTGGTTGCCTGTAACTGGCTGATTTATATCTGGGCGGTGAACCACGGCCATATGCTGGAAGCCAGCTTAGGTTATTTCATTAGCCCATTAGTTAACGTTTTGTTCGGCATGTTGTTTCTCAGTGAGCGTTTCCGCGGTACGCAATGGGCTGCGGTTATTCTGGCCTTCACCGGCGTATTAATCCAGCTATGGCAATTTGGTTCTATACCGGTCATTGGATTAAGTTTGGCTGTCACTTTTGCCCTGTATGCCCTGCTGCGTAAGAAGATGAACGTTGATGCTCAAACAGGCATGACGATTGAAACACTGTGGTTACTACCGGTTGCCGCCATTTACCTATTTGGTTTTGCCAACACCCCAACCAGTGATTTAAGTAATAACCCAACGATTCTCAATTTATTGCTGATTGCCGCGGGCATTATTACTACTGTGCCATTACTGTTATACACGGAAGCCGCAGCTCACCTGCGCCTATCCACACTAGGATTCTTTCAGTATGTCGGCCCAACGCTGATGTTCTTGCTAGCAACCTTGGTTTATGGTGAACAAATAGGCACCGACCGTCTGATTACTTTCGGCTTTATCTGGGCTGCATTAGTGCTGTTTACACTGGATGCCGTGTATACACAGCGTAGATCGCAGAGATAGCGAAACAATGAAAATAGCCATCAGATTAGCCAATACAACCGAACAGCTCGCCCTTGAAGCTCTGCAATTACGTGCGTCTCTTATGTGGGAAGAAGATAGAGAGTTATTACTAGCAAATCCCCACATGATAGAACTGCCGATAGAATATATTACAGCAGGATATGTTTATATTGCGGAACAAGCTAATGTAATCTTGGGATTTTGTGTTGTATTGCCGCTATCTGATGGAAATGCAGAACTTGATGGAATATTTGTTGAACCGGGCTTTTGGCATCAAGGTATTGGCAAGCAATTGGTGCAAATCACATTGAATGATCTTCATATAAAAGGCAAAGTCTCATTGCAGGTGCTGGCTAATCCGCAAGCAGAAGGGTTTTATATTGCCCTTGGCTTTAAATATTTGGGAAAAGAATATACTCAATTAGGGACAGCGATTCGTATGATTAAATACATACGATGAAATTAAGCTAATTTTATTTATTCTTTTTTATGTCCGATATAAAACCATAGAATTAAGGTTAATAATATTTAAATTAAAACTTCAACTATATTAAAGATAGAAAATAATAGTAAAAGCTTCTTTTAAAACAAAAAGCACTCCAAGTTATATATCCAATCAGAGATTATATGAACCATATGGAATAAGCATTTAAGCATTTTATAATAATGTTAAGATTGTTTCCACTCAATAATCAATATTTTAAAATAATAATAAAACCCAATACTGCACAAAAATATTATTAACGTATTAACGTATTAACGTATTAACGTATTAACGTATTAACGTATTAACGTATTATTTTCATATCTCTATTATAGCCGCTATAATACAATTATTACAGCAGCTATACCCTATGGATTTCAAGTTGCATCGCGACGGCAAGGGAACGAATCCCCGGGAGCATAGATAACTATGTGACCGGGGTGAGTGAGTGCAGCCAACAAAGAGGCAGCTTGAAAGATGACGGGTATATATATTAAAGCCAATTCTTCCGCTTAAAATAGAGATACGGTGCAAGGCCGGCCGCAATCATTAAACCAATTGCGCCCGGATAACCAAATGTCCAGTGTAACTCCGGCATAAATTCAAAGTTCATACCATAACTGGAAGCCACCAGCGTTGGCGGCAGGAATACCACAGAGACAACCGAGAAGATTTTGATAATTCTGCTCTGTTCAATATTGATAAAACCCATTGCCGCCTGCATCAAGAAATTAACTTTTTGAAACAAAGATTCATTATGTGGCAACAGTGATTCAATATCCCGCAAGATTTCACGGGCCTGCTCTAGTTGAGCTCCCGGCAAACGGGCCCGTCGCACCAAGAAGTTAAGCGCACGCTGTGTATCCATAAGACATAAGCGAACCTTCCAGCTAATATCTTCCTGTTCAGCAAGACTGGACAAGGCAATATCAAACTCATCACCCTGTTTCCCTTCCATAATGACCCGGCTCAGGGATTCCAGTACGCTGTAAATATTTTCGATAACATCAGCCAACTGTTCAATCTTGGTTTCAAACAGATCCATTAGCACTTCATAAGCATTACCATCGACTAATGTCTGATTACGAGCACGCATACGATACAATCGGAACGCAGGGAGCTCCCGCTCTCGCAACGTATAGAGACGACCATCACGAATAGTAAATGCAACTGTTGCGTTGCCAGCATGGTCTTCCGCGTCTTCAAAGTAAAAAAATGAGTGGACGTGTATCCCGTCTTCATCTTCAAAAAAACGCGCCGACGCCTCAATGTCATCCAGTTCCGGTCGGGTTGCCAGAATTTGGCCTAATTCATTTTGAACTTGCAGCCTGTCTTGTTCTTCCGGCTCAACCAAATCTACCCATAAGGAATCAGATAACTTTTCTCCCTCTTCAAATTCAAGACGGAGCAGGCGATTATTCTCTAACTTAAATGCGCTCAGCATGTATCATAAGTCTCCTTTACTCCCTACGTGATCGTAAGGCGCGAATGTTACGCTTAGAAGAAAAAGCCTGTCAACATTCAACCTGGATATTATTTTCAGACCATTTCAAGTCTGGCATAAGCAGCAACCAGCCACTTAATCCCTTCCCCTTGAAACGCGATTTGCAATCGGCTATTTTCACCACTCCCCTCCATATTGATAATGGTTCCTTCACCAAATTTAGGATGACGAACACGTTGCCCAAGAGCATAACCGCTATCATTGGAGCTAATTGGTGTACCTAACCGACTATGGCTAACTGGACGAGATACTGTCGCACGTAACCGAACTTCTTCAATACATTCTGACGGCAGTTCCCCAATAAAACGAGATGGCCGATGATAAACCTCTTTGCCATATAAACGACGACTTTCGGCATAAGTGATGGTCAGCTTTTCCATTGCACGTGTCAGCCCCACATAAGCCAAACGACGCTCCTCTTCCAAACGTCCACCTTCTTCAATCGACATCTGGCTTGGGAACATGCCTTCTTCCATGCCAACAATAAATACCTGTGGGAATTCCAGTCCTTTAGCCGAATGTAATGTCATCAGTTGCACCGAATCTTGGTAGGCATCGGCCTGCCCTTCTCCCGATTCCAGCGCGGCATGGGAAAGAAACGCCTGCAATGGCGTAAAATCTTCATCCTCTTCCTGATAGCTAAACTGGCGAGTCGCCGTGACAAGCTCTTCAAGGTTTTCAATACGCGCCTGCGCTTTTTCACCTTTTTCCTGCTGATACATTGCCCGCAGGCCAGAATCACGGATAACCCTGTCAGTCTGAACATGCAATGGCATATCTTCTGTTCCTGTCGATAATGCGTCAATCAGTTCAATAAAACGCTGTAAGGAAGCAGCGGCACGCCCAGCCAGCACTTTCTCTTGAAGCAATATCTGACAACAGTCCCACATCGTTTGCTGCCGTTCACGAGCCGCTTGACGCACAATATCTAAAGTTCTGTCACCAATACCACGGGTAGGCGTATTCACCACACGTTCAAACGCCGCGTCGTCATGACGATTGGCAATCAAACGCAGGTAAGCCAGTGCATCTTTAATTTCCTGACGTTCAAAGAATCGTTGACCACCATAAATACGGTATGGCATTGATGCCTGTAACAGCGCCTCTTCCAGTACACGGGACTGAGCGTTGCTGCGGTAAAGTATGGCACAGTTTTTCAGGGCACCACCATTTTCAAGCCAATTTTTTATCCGGCCGACCACATAACGGGCTTCATCCAGTTCATTAAATGCACAATAAAGGGAGATGGGCTCACCCTCTATACCATCAGTCCACAGATTTTTACCCAGACGATCACTATTATTAGCAATCAGCGTATTGGCAACTTTCAGAATATTACTGGTGGAACGGTAATTCTGCTCCAAACGGATAGTTTCAGCGCCGGAAAAATCTTTCAGAAAACGCTGAATGTTCTCAACTTGAGCCCCACGCCAACCATAAATAGATTGATCATCATCCCCGACAATCATCACTTTGCCTGTTTCCCCTGCCAACAGATGGATCCAAGCATATTGAATACTGTTAGTGTCCTGAAACTCATCCACTAGAATATTAGTAAAGCGGCCACGGTAATGTTGCAGGATCTGAGGTTTATTCAGCCACAACTCATGAGCTCGCAGTAAAAGCTCAGCAAAATCCACTAGCCCGGCCCGATCACAAGCCTCTTGGTAAGCCTGATAAATTTTCTGCCATGTCGCCTCAACAGGGTTGCCATAACTTTCAATATGCTGTGGCCGCAATCCTTCATCTTTTTTACCATTGATGTACCACATGCCTTGACGAGCTGGCCATTGTTTATCATCCAGATTCATCGCTTTGATAATGCGTTTAAGTAGGCGATTTTGATCTTCACTGTCAAGAATCTGAAAATCCTGTGGCAAATTAGCATCCAGATGATGGGCTCGTAACAAACGATGAGCCAAACCGTGAAACGTACCAATCCACATTCCACCTTGACTGGTACCGATCAAGTTTTCAATCCGATGACGCATCTCCGCAGCCGCTTTATTGGTGAAGGTCACGGCCATAATGGAAAATGGCGAAGCTTTCTCCACCGATAACAACCAAGCAATTCGATGTACCAGAACCCGGGTTTTACCACTCCCCGCGCCTGCTAATACCAACATATTAGTCCGCGAAGCAGCTACCGCTTCCCGTTGTTTGTCATTCAGACTTTCGAGCAGATAGGAGACGTCCATAGTTACCATCGATTGATTAGACAGCACCCAGAGGTTGCTGTGTTTTTATACAGAATAATTTCTTGATTATATCAATGCTGTCAAAGAAGCCAAATCGTAAATCTCAATGTGAGGCAGTAGGCAGCTTTCCATCGTCTGCAATCGTTTTTTATTCTTAGTATTCATCCAGCAAGCTTGCATACCACTACGCAGTGCCCCTGCCACATCAGTATTCAAGTCATCACCGACATGTAAGATTTGCCCAAGCGCTAAACCCAGACGATCCGCAGCCAAACAGTACATATCACTGCAAGGTTTTGCACGCCCATCAGGGCCAGCTTTCAGCACAAATTTAAAATAAGGGGCAAGGCCACAAGCAGCGGGTTCTGCATTGCCATTAGTAATGGCTACTAGTGGCATCTGTTCAGCAAGTGCCGTCAGGGTCTTATGTGTTGATTCAGGAATATCAATCCGATTACGCCAGAGGGTGAAATGCGCCATGACATCATCTGCCCCCCGATCAGCATCTTCACGGCTAAAACCGTAATAGCAAAACATCAACTTTGAGGAGTGCCAGCGCCATAAAGTCATGTCATGACAAATTTCAGGATACTGCTCAAGTGTCAATTCACGGAAAGTACATAGATCCTGATGATTAAGATGACTGAACCTAGGATCATACCGCCGTACAAAATTCAGTACTTCCTCTTCCGTTTTATCCATGACTGGATGATTATCATACAGCGTATCATCCAGATCAAATGTCATCGCTAACACTGGCGCAAGAGGCCGGTAAAAACGCATTACGATTTCCCCCGTTTGGCTCTGGGATGGGCTACATCATACACTTTTGTCAAATGCTGGAAATCCAAATGAGTATAGATTTGTGTGGAAGATAGGCTGGCATGACCAAGTAATTCCTGAACCGCGCGCAAATCACCACTGGATTCCAGAATATGAGTGGCAAAAGAGTGGCGCAATTTATGAGGATGAATATGACTACTTATTCCCTGGCGTATTCCCCACTGAGCAAACCGTTTTTGTACATTACGGGTTGATATCCGCCGCCCACTCTTTGAGACAAAAACGGCATTATCCTCCGGCTCGAATAGTTCCCGCATTGCCAACCAACGATTAAGCCATTCAACCGCGGTATGTCCCAAAGGCACCTTCCGCTCTTTACTGCCTTTACCTGAAACCCATACTTCTCCACTTTCAAGCTCCAGATGCGGGCAATCAAGGCTCACCAACTCCGACAAACGTAATCCAGCACCATACATCACTTCCAACATCGTCCGGTCACGCACCGATAATGGATCATTAAAATTGATATTCAGCAGCTGGTTCACTTCATCCACATCGATATTTTTCGGCAAATGACGCTTGGTTCCCGGCGTGCTGACGGTTTTACTCGGGTTAACGGAAATGTCCCCTTGAGTCACCAGCCAATCAAGGAAACTACGCAAGGAAGATAAACGCAACGCCAAGCTAGCTGACTGTAAGCCAGCCCGACGACTACGTGTTACCAACATCCTCACTTTCACTGGATCAAGATCTTTCCATTGGCTGACACCCATTTCTAAAACCATCTCAGCCAATGTGACAAGCTGACGACGATAATTGATGATAGTCACTGGACTTAACCGACGCTCTACCCTGAGATACCGCAAAAATGCCTCAATCGGCTCCAGTAACCGGTCAATTTCCTGCATCATATTCGTTTAATCCAACGAGACAATATATCCGGCAATAACTTAGCCAGATGCTCAAGCATGTCAGTTCCCATGCCTTCTTGATAATGTTGATGATTCCGACTGTTAAATATCACCATACCCAGTTCGCCCCTCGTTCCCAGTAGAGAGACGGCAACCGAACCGACATGCCGAACTTGCGGCAACAGCAATAGAATTTCCGGCCCATTTAGCATACCGAGATAGTGGTTTTTATTACCAAAACGCTGAATACGGATTGGTTCAAAAGCATTGCGAGAAAGCGCTAAATCAGGCGCATCAAGTGGTGCGCCAATATGCCATTTATCATTGAAAAGACGGATACTGGCACTATTTAGTCCCATATTCTTAGCCCATAAACTTAACCGACTAAGCATATCTTGCAAGCTCTCTGCCGCAACCAAATTAACAAGTAATTTAAGCAACTGCTCAAACAGTTGTTCATTCACTCTAGCCTGCTCCATGAGCAGCGTTATATCTTCTTCCAGATAAGCAATACGCGTTCTCTGGCGGCTCATATACCATTCAACCAAAGAAATCGTTTCTCTTACCGGATGAGGAACCCGCATCTGTTCAACGACACATGCATTACGGATAAAGAAATTGGGGTTTTCCAATAAATAATCCACAACAGTCTGATCATCAAGTATGTCATTGATGTTTAACTGCTCTTCTTTTTTCTCCATCTCCAATGCCCCGCAGCTCAAAACAGAATCGATTACAGATGAATTGTGCCATCATAAACATGCATCGCCGGTCCCGTCATATAGAGCGGTTTTCCCGGCCCATCCCAACAAATAAACAGTGAACCTCCCGGCAAATCTACCCGAACGTGATTGTCGAGCAATTGCTGCTGAATACCCACTGCAACCGCTGCACAAGCACCACTGCCACAAGCTTGGGTTTCCCCAACACCACGTTCATAAACCCGTAAGCGGATATGACCACGGTTTAAAATTTGCATGAAACCAATATTCGCCCGTTCAGGAAATCTTTCGTAGCTTTCCAAAGCTGGCCCCAAAATATCTACTTCAGCCGTTTCCACGTCTGACACTTGAATCACACAATGAGGATTCCCCATAGAGACAACACCACAAAGAACGGTTCTTTCTACTACCCGTAAAATATAGGTTTTTTCCGCCCTTAACGCACGAAATGGTACATGATGCGGCTCAAATTCAGGTTCCCCCATATTAACGCAAACCTGATCATCATTGGTGATGCTCAGCAGCATCCGCCCCGATTGCGTGCTGACTTTAATATCACGCTTATTAATTAATCCTTTAAGGCGGACAAAACGGGCAAAACAACGCGCTCCATTGCCACACTGTGCAACTTCACTACCGTCAGCATTAAAAATGCGATAGTGAAAATCCATATCCGGATCATAAGGTGCTTCAACAATTAATAATTGATCGAAGCCCACACCAGTATGTCTATCTGCCAAACGGCAGATCAATTCTGGTGAGAAATAAACATTTTGGGTCACAGCATCAACGACCATAAAGTCATTACCTAGACCATGCATTTTGGAGAACTGCATATAATGCTCCACCGTAAACCGTAGCTACTGACTATCGGCTTATCTCGCTTATTTCTGAGAGGTGCTATCCACTTTCTGCCCTTGCTGCTCTTGCTGCCCAGTATTCGGGGAAATCTGAGACGCAGTTGTCGCCTTCTCTGTCGATGGTTGTTCTGGAGGAAAATAGAGAGGACCTTTCAGTCCACAGCCGGAAAGTACAAATAAGGTTATGATAGCCAGAAATCCGCGTAATTTTTTCTTCATTGCATTAATGCCTGTAATTCATACGTCAATATTCTCTATAATCGCAGTTAGACCTCGAAAAGCAAATAGGAAATGAAGATGAACGACAGTGAATTTCACCAGTTAGCTGACCAACTGATACTTTATATCGAAGGGCAGTTAGATAATTATGATGGCAATGCTGATATCGACTGTGAAACCAATGGCGGCGTCATGACCCTGAGCTTTGATAATGACAGCAAAATTATTATCAATCGCCAGGAACCTTTCCATCAAATCTGGTTGGCAACCAAAGGCGGTGGTTATCATTTTGACTACAAAGAAGGTCAGTGGATTTGTGACCGCAGCGGTGACAATTTTTTAACCATGCTAGCACACGCCATCACCGAACAAAGTGGCGAGCAGTTCAGTTTTCCATAATTGAACCTACCCCGCACCGCGGGGTAAATCAGTAATGTGACACAGAACGATAAGGTTCTGGCTGCTCTTCATTTTCCCCATCATGAGCCACACACAAATGTGAAAAAGATGATTCACTAAATGGAATCACCTGAATCTGGCCTTTCATTTGCACAATCTGATAAAACTGTGGCAAGTTAAAGTTGATAAAACTTGATCCGTAGGTAAACCGATCATGAGATGAAGAATAAAACCGACTGACGTCACGTACCAATTCTTCCTTACTTCCCTCACAATGAGAATAAATTTCTACCCGGTTGGTTTCATCCAGAATATAAATATTAAAACCTTGATTATCTTGCGTATTTTCGAAGAAAAATTGAATAATTCCCTCACTGGCAAAGCCATCAACCACCGCGGGCAAATGTGTCTCTTTGGTATTAATTTTCACCGGCAACCCATGCAATTTGTTATTAGAAATTGCCCCATAGAATTCCACGGCATTTTCCAATTTCTGCACAGATACGTTAAGACGTTCAAAGAACAGCCCCCAAGTCTGACCAGCAATACGTAATGCTTTAAAACGACCAGGGTCCTGACGATTGCTGGATAAACGTAATTCAATACATTCAGATACCAGTTGCTGGATGCGGGTTCGGATAAGCCCTCGTAAATGTTCGCTGTAACAGAACACTTCAACAGCCGCTGGCGGTGCAGCATCTTGATGCATTTTACCCAGTATGGTCTTCAACGCTTCCAGCACAGATTGCCCACCACTAAAGTGTAAAGTCCTCACTTCATTCCATGAATTACGATAAAGTAAGTCAATGCTTTCTACCAAACACTGTTGCGATTCACCAAAACTGAATACATCAAGCTTACGGAAATCAAAATGTACAACCTGATTGGAGAATTCAGCGGTCGGATCTTTCTCCAGATTGACAATAATTGCCAAATGGCGAATTTCACATGGGCTATAGAGTGCTTTCGGTGTCGGTGATGGCAGACGGATGGGAAAATGAGTAGAAATATCATTAATCAATTCATGCAACTTCAGCTCATCACATTGAGTTTCGCCATGATGAATATGAATACACGATTTTTCTGTTAATAAACCGTTAAAGTAGGTCCACGACACCAGTTTATTGAGATAACGATTATATTCCAGAGGTTGATGACCAATGATCGATCCAATAGCCGGAGCCTGATTGTAGAGATACCAACCGCTACGGTTTGCACGTCCTTGAGGGACATAAATAAATGTTAAATTTTTCTCTGATAGGTCTGGCGAAATTTGCGGATTAACCAGCGTTACTTTCCCTGGCAATGCTTCAAATGCAGCATAAAGTTTACGCGTCAGCACACCAATATCCTGTGGACTGGCACTGACACTCAGATTATTACGGCGGGCAAAACGGATAAGATTACGATAGCTCTGCATCATGGTATCGAGCAGTTCATTATGCGCATCACGAACCTGTTCAATTTTCCATGAGTTGCGGTTATCCAAAATTTTCAACCGTTCTGGATCCCATTTCCACTCATAGACCAATTGGGTCAAAACCTGACGTCGCCAGCCAATGCAGCCTTTATCATCTTGATTTAGAGAGAGCTTTTCACAAACTTTTAAATAAAAACATCGACGTATTAGATCTAAACGGGTCGTATCATTAATTTCTATCAGATAACGGGTAACACGCTCAAGCATCATGCTGTATGCATCAAGGCCAAAGGAAACTATTTCACCCGCATGTAGGCGCTGTTTCATCTCCATTGCCAGTAACTTACCATTGGGATATTCCCAAGAATAGGCTTCCAGTAACAAGCTTTTTAATACGGCTTTATAAGGGGAATCGATACTTTTATAGAGTTGCCATAAGCTAGCGCCAAAGTACTCTTCAGCAGATAGTTCACTCAATCCACCGAGATCAAGCCACTCATTTGGCGTCAGAACACCTTGCGCATAAAGCGATAAAACATATTCATCATAATGGCGTTCTTCTTCTACGGGCACCATTTCCCATAACAAACGCTTACCCGCCATACGTACAGCGGTACGATAAAATTCATCAAGTAACAGAATATGCTGAGTAGAACCGCAGTTCTCTCCACCGAGGCTACCACTCGCATTATGGCGAAAGCGGTTTTCATCGATAAGAAAAAAATTGACTTCAATACTAAGCGCTGCCGCCCACTGTTCAATAAGCGTACACTTACGTTGCAGCAAAAGGCGCTCATCATTATCAAGCCATGACTGATGACATACCCAGATATCCAAATCAGAACAACCGCTCTGCCCGATTGATGAAGTACTGCCCATTGAGTAAATACCGGTAATAGGAAGTTCACCATTGGCTGGCTGTTCTATGAAGTGATCTAATTTATTTTCTAAATCATTAAGATAAGATTTTTGTGCTTCATCATGCACGAAAAAACATACGCCATAGGGAACATTACCGTTAATGTAACCTGGCATCATCGGATGATGATAATGCAATAATACTGGCAGTAAACTGTATACCTGTTTAAATTCCGCACTCATGGCGGTAGAAGCGCGTTCTAACCTGAGTTGGTTTATCGCATCCAGTCTCTGCTTCAGTGTTTCGATATAAAGGTACAAGACGTCTCGCCCGATTGAGTTCCAGTGCCCAGATAAATCCCCCGTTTCCGGCTGTTATAGCTCGATGGAATTATTTAGAATGATTTTTACCAATTTATTACCGGAAACGTGATCAATTTAACACCTTGTCGATAAACCGTAAAGTCAGTAAAGCAATTGAATTCGATGCCTTATCGTACGAAAAATCAAATAATACATTGTTATATATGGAAATAATCAAAAAACCCATACCGTTTATACTTTCTTATACGAAAGAAATTTTCTCTGCCCATTTTTTCAAGTTAATGCGCGTAATACCTTGTTATCATCAACCCTATAAAAATGACTCCGTTGGCTATATTTTAATTAATGATTTTTTCCATTCGGAATTCTTTAATTACAGAAATAAGTTATTTGAAAAGTTAATTCATAATTAAATCAATCTATTTTTATAGATATAAAAATAATTTAAAAATTAAAATTTATTTTATGCTTTAACATAACTGGCATCTCTTCTTCTCAGCCTCCTGGCTGGAAAAAAAAGTGATGAAGTGTTAAAACGAGTGCTATGTTTTTCATTTATATGACGGCTGAAAAGCCTGAGCAATACAAACATCTATGTCAACTAAAACCATCCGTATCGCAACCCGACAAAGCCCTCTAGCCATGTGGCAGGCGCTGTATGTTCAACAAAAACTACAACAATGTCACCCAGATTTGGAAGTTCAACTGGTTCCGATGGTAACCCAGGGCGATGTTATTCTGGACACGCCTCTGGCAAAAATTGGAGGAAAAGGGCTATTTGTCAAAGAGTTAGAATTAGCTCTACTTGAAGGCCGAGCCGATATCGCCGTCCATTCAATGAAAGACGTCCCGATCTCTTTTCCTGAGGGGCTAGGTCTGGTCACTATTTGTGAACGTGATGATCCACGTGATGCTTTCGTCTCTGTGAAATATCACTCTCTTGATGAATTGCCAACAGGCAGCATCGTTGGCACATCAAGTTTACGCCGCCAGTGTCAACTTCGTGTATTCCGTCCTGATCTGATTGTCCGTGACCTTCGGGGCAATGTTGGAACCCGTCTGAACAAGTTGGATAATGGTCACTATGATGCAATCATCCTCGCCGTCGCAGGATTGAAAAGGTTAAAACTGCATGAGCGTATCCGTACGCCATTGACGGCAGAACAATCATTACCTGCCGTTGGTCAAGGCGCGGTAGGAATTGAATGCCGCCTTGACGACCAACAAACACAAACTCTGTTAGCACCATTAAACCACTATGATACAGAAGCTTGTGTTCTTGCCGAACGTGCGATGAATACCCGGCTGGAAGGAGGCTGCCAAGTACCAATAGGTAGCTATGCTATCTGGCAGGACGGGAAAATCTGGTTACGGGCATTAGTTGGCGCACCTGATGGTAGCGTTATTATTCGCGGTGAGAGAACGGCTTTCCCAAAAGATGCCTGCCAGGCAGGGGTTGAATTGGCAGAAGAGTTGTTGGAACGGGGAGCACGGGAAATTCTAACCAAAATTTATCGAGGAAATCCCCCCACATGAGTATTCTGGTGACTCGCCCTGCTCCTGCCGGAGAGGAACTCGTCAGAAAGTTACAGGCTGCGGGAAAAACAGCTTTCAGCGCACCTTTAATCAATATTCACCCAGGTTCAGAGCTGCCACAGCTAGCTGAGAAGCTTAACCATCTAAATACCTGTGATATGGTATTTCTATTGTCAAAAAATGCAGTTTATTATGCAAACTCTCAGTTAAATAAAATTAATCTTTTATGGCCCAACAAGCTGATTTATTATGCTATCGGCAGATCAACCGCTCTGGCTTTTCATCAACTAACGGATATGAATGTTATCTGGTCATCAGAGGGTGAGACCAGCGAAATCTTGCTAAAACTACCATCACTACATCAGGTTGAAAATAAACAAGCTTTGCTGCTCAGAGGAAATGGCGGACGTGAACTTATTGCCCGGACGCTGACAGAAAGAGGTGCCACAGTTAATTATTGTGAATGTTATTTCCGCCAGCCAGTAGACTACCCGGCAGCAGAATTCAGTGCCCACTGGCAAAAGTATGGAGTACAAACTTTAGTTGTAACCAGTGGCGAAATACTGCAACTATTATATAACTTAATACCTGAAAGTGATCGAAATAGGTGGTTATTGCATTGCCACCTGATTGTGGTAAGCGAGCGTCTTGCACATACCGCCCGGAACTTGGGCTGGCAAGATGTTAAAGTTGCAAAAAGTGCAGATAACGATGCCTTAATTCAGGCACTAGAATAAACTGACATGGGATGCCCACTATGACGGAGCAAAAACAGTCCGCCGAGACAGTTGAACAAACAAAAACTACGGTTGAAAACTTGCAACAGCTCGAAACCGCGCCTCAAAAGCAAGAACGTTCTGGTACGCTAAAAAACATTATTGCTATTGCAATCATGCTGGCAATCGGCGGCGGTCTTTATTATTACGGACAGCAACAAAGCCATTTATTGAGTGCAGAGAACCACGAGCTACGCCAACAACTGGAATCATTGAAACAACAACAATCACAGGATAAACAGCATATTGAAGCGCTGTTTAAAGAACAATCACAGACTTTAAGCCATTTTTCCGCACAAAATGAGCAACTGGGTCATAGTCTACAAGAGTTACAGGCCAAAATCTCTGCGTTATCCAGTTCTGATGTAAAAAGCTGGCTACTAGCACAAGCTGATTTTCTGGTCAAAATGGCAGGCCGGAAATTATGGAATGATCAAGATATAGTCACCGCCGCTGCTCTGCTGAAAAATGCAGATGCCAGTCTCTCTGAAATGAATGATCCAAGCCTGATTGAAATCCGTCGTGCAATTACACAAGACATCAGTACATTATCTGCCATTAGTCAGATTGATTTTGACGGCATTATCCTGCGAGTTAATCAGCTTTCTAACCAAGTAGATAACCTGCGTCTGGCTGACAATACAACCGATGGTTCGCCAATGGACGAAGATAATGATGAATTAACCGGTACATTATCTGAATGGCGCCAGAATCTGAGCAAAAGCTGGAAGAGTTTCATGGATAATTTCATTACCATCCGTCGCCGGGATACCGCAGCAGAGCCATTACTGGCACCAAATCAAGATATCTATCTACGAGAAAATATCCGAGCCCGTCTGTTGATTGCCGCCCAAGCAATACCCCGTCATCAAGGTGAAGTTTTTAAACAATCATTAGAAACAGTTTCAACTTGGGTTAGAGCTTACTTTGATATCAATGATCCCAATACCAAAGCATTCCTGGAAGAAATTGATTCATTAAGCCAGCAGCCTGTTTCCATAACTGCGCCAGACCACCTTTCAAGCCAGCCTTTACTGGAAAAACTGATGCAAACCCGGGTTCGTAGCTTACTTTCCCAATCTTCTGAAACTAATCAGGAGGGTTAAGTTATGCTGAAAGTTCTATTACTGTTTGTGGTACTCATTGTTGGTATTGTGCTCGGTCCGATAATTGCTGGCCATCAGGGATATGTGCTGATTCAAACTGACAATTACAACATTGAAACCAGTGTTACCGGCCTGTTCATTATATTTGTTCTTTTACAACTGGTACTCTGCCTCTTTGGTTGGTGCTACCGCAGAGTTATACGCACAGGCTCACGTACCCGTGGCTGGTTCCTTGGACGCAAACGCAGCCGTGCCCATGCCCAAACAAAAGCAGCGTTGCTCAAACTGGCAGAAGGCGATTTCAAACAAGTTGAGCAATTACTGACCCGTAACGCTGATCATGCAGAACAACCTGTGGTCAACTACTTACTGGCGGCTGAAGCAGCCCAACAACGCGGTGATGAATTTCGTACCAATCAATATTTACAACGCGCGGCAGAAGTCGCAGATAATAACCAGTTGCCTGTGGATATTACCCGTGTACGTATTCAACTCACGCAAGGTGAAGTTCACGCAGCCCGTCATGGTGTAGACAAGCTATTAAATCAAGCTTCACGTCATCCAGAAGTCTTACGCTTGGCTGAACAGGCTTATATGAAATCAGGAGCTTACCAGTCACTGATTGATATACTACCGGTAATGGAAAAAATCCATCTACATGATGAGTTACAAATTCACAAATTGCGCCAGCAAGCCTATATCGGTCTGATGAATCAGTACATGGCAGAACAAGGCAGCGAAGGTTTAAAACGTTGGTGGCACGATCAAAGCCGAAAAATTCGCCATGATGTGGCGTTGCAAGTTGCAATATCTGAACATTTGATTGAATGTAATGACCATGAAGCTGCACAAAAGATCATCCTGGAAAGTTTAAAACGTCAATACGACGAACGTTTACTCTTATTGATCCCTCGCTTAAAAAGCGAAGATCCAAAGCCGATACAAAACGCATTGGACCATCAGTTAAAACAACATGGTTCTACCCCTCTGTTAAACAGTACACTTGGACAAGTTGCTTTGCGCCACGGAGAATGGGAAAAAGCAGTAAAAGACTTTAAAACTGCATTAGCCCAACGTCCTGATGCACATGATTATGCTTGGTTAGCCGATGCATTGGACAAACTACGTAAACCAGAAGAGGCCGCACAAGTTCGTCGCGAGGGATTAGTACTCACTTTAAAGCGTGAAAGTAATGTCGTGAAGAGTGATCTCGTTAATAGTAATAGTGCTGTAATGTCGTGATCGCTCATCCATTATTAGCAAGTCTTCATGCCGATGATTAAAAATGCCCCGCACGGGGCATTTTTCTAACCATATTTCTTAGCAAAATCTTCATCGGAAGTGCAAAGATAAATAATAAATTCAATAAATGAGATAAGTGTAGGGATAAATGTCCAGAAAAATAGCAGATATAAAATCCCCATACCGATCTTGCCCAGATAAAATTTATGAGCGCCAAAGGAACCAAGAAAAAACGCCAACAGTGCAGCAACAATGCGGCTTTGACTACCAGAAGAATAGGCCCTTATCATCGCGCCACAATGTGGGCATGATTGTGCGGATTCATGTAACATTCGGCTACAACCAGGACATCCCATCATTTTTGACATCAATATTCCCCTTAAGATAAGTTTAGAAATGAAATAACTAAATCAATTTTACAGTAAAAAACTAACTATCATATTTTCAGTTCTGTTTATATTAGACAGTAATACCTAAACAGTATATATACCCGTCATCTTTCAAGTTGCCTCTTTGTTGGCTGCACTCGCTCACCCCGGTCACATAGTTACCTATGCTCCCGGGGATTCACTCCCTTGCCGTCGCGATCCATCTTGAAATCCATAGGGTATAAACCTACCAGATATATCTCTTAGAAATAAAAAAACACCTACCTTAAAACAAAGATAGGTGTACAAATACAATCAGGTCTACAGACGGATAGTGCCTCACTCAACGTTGAGTCCGGTCGGCGATGAAAATTACTCATCTGTGACATGGACAATAGGCACCGATAATCGGCTCTGCATCATCCCTGGGTTTATGAAGCATATGCAATCATAAGAAATAGGATGAGCATCTACGTTTGTAATAATGCATTTAGTGTGCCAGCTTTTATTTAAATGAAAGCTGCCTCGCTTCATCAGCTATTTCTCTATTTATTACAACAAGAAATCGAATCATCACAAAATCCATCTCATGCACTGTCTCTTATTTGAGACAAAACACAAGGTATTTATTATTTTCATTATAATTCAATTTGTTATAAGTCTCTTATTTGAGACAGCTAGTATATCGATTGTCTCCAAAATACAAAAAATAAAAAATTACTATATAAAACAAATAGTTATTTTTAAAAAATAATCCACTAAATTTGAATCAACAGAGCACAACTTAAAGGTATATCGATCAGGAAAGGGAACAAAAAGCCAAGGAGATAAAAAGGGATAAAACGCAAAAAAACCTGCAATGCAGGTTTTTTTTTGGAATTTGGTCGGCGAGAGAGGATTCGAACCTCCGACCCACTGGTCCCAAACCAGTTGCGCTACCAAGCTGCGCTACTCGCCGAAATTTTCTACTCTTTACTTTTCTCTTTTTTATGGTGCGAAAGGGGGGACTTGAACCCCCACGTCCGTAAGGACACTAACACCTGAAGCTAGCGCGTCTACCAATTCCGCCACCCTCGCGTGTCACAAAAAAGATGGGGTGGCTAATGGGACTCGAACCCACGACAACTGGAATCACAATCCAGGGCTCTACCAACTGAGCTATAGCCACCATAACAGCTATTTACTGCTAAATACTTATTACCAACAGCGCAATACATCACCGCAGCTCTTGCACGCAAATAATGGCGCGCCCGACAGGATTCGAACCTGAGACCTCTGCCTCCGGAGGGCAGCGCTCTATCCAGCTGAGCTACGGGCGCTTAACGCCGTTTCGGGTGGGGATAGTACGGATTTAATGATATACTGTCCAGTGCTTTTTTAAAGAAATGATGCGTTTGATTACACCTTGCTCATTTCGTAGATAAAGCCAGCTCTTAACTTCCCTATTCACTACCACCGTGACAGTAAATCAATCTATACCCGTCATCTTTCAAGTTGCTTCTTTGTTGGCTGCACTCGCTCACCCCGGTCACATAGTTTGCTATGCTCCCGGGGATTCACTCCCTTGCCGCCGCGATGCATCTTGAAATCCATAAGGTATATCAGGCTTTTGATTTTTTACCGTTAAAAAGCTTCACCAACCAATAAATCAGCGACACCATTAACAAAAACCCCCCACCAACCAGCAATGAAAAACGGGTATCCGGGTTAATTGCCATTCCTATCAACACACAACATAAAAATGCCAATGTCAGGTAATTTACATAAGGGAACAGAATGGATTTAAAACCATGTTGTTTCAGTGCCTGCTGATGATACTGACGAAAACGCAATTGACTTATCAGAATAACAAACCACGGTACCATTCCTGGCAATACGCTGGCACTGTAAACATAAACAAAAACCGCCTGCGGATTTGGGATCAAATAATTCAAACTAGAGCCCACAATCAAACACAGGATAGTGATGGCAATACAGATTACCGGCACCCCATTCTTTGACAATTTAGTCAGTGATGAAGGTAGCTGACGGTTTTGCGCCAACGCATAAAGCATCCGTCCACCACTGTACATGCCGCTGTTACAGCCGGAAAGCGCGGCCGTCAATACGACAAAGTTAATCACGGCTGCCGCGGAAGTGATCCCCACTTTGGTAAATGTCATTACAAACGGGCTACCCTGTGAACCCACTTCTGTCCATGGAAATAATGTCACTACAATGAAAATCGCACCCACGTAGAAAATCAGAATACGCCAGAGAATATTGTTAATCGCTTTTTTCAATGTCACCTGAGGGTTCTTCGCTTCCCCCGCAGTGATACCAACCAACTCCACCCCCTGATAAGATGCAACCACAATACAGAGCGCAAACAAGAACCCTTGCCAATTACCCGCAAAGAAACCACCATGCGCAGTCAGATTACCCAATCCAATAGGCTGCCATTGATTACCAATACCGAAAAATATCAATCCCAAGCCAATCAGGATCATGACAATAATTGTGGTCACCTTAATCATGGCAAACCAAAATTCCAGCTCACCGTAAAGACGTACCGCCGCAAGGTTCGCCAAAGCGACCAATGCCACCGCAATCAATGCCGATACCCACTGAGGAAGTTCAGGGAACCAAAACTCAGCATAAACCCCGATAGCCGTTATTTCTGATATCCCTACCGCCACCCACATAAACCAATAACCCCAAGCGGTGAGGCATCCCCAATATGGGCTGAGATATTTATGTCCAAAAGAGGCGAAAGAACCCGTGACAGGTTCAAGAAACAGCATTTCTCCCATCGATCGCATAATGAAAAAAACAAAAATTCCGGCAATAATGTAAGCCAGCAAAACGGAAGGACCAGCCCATTTCAGTGTGCTGGCCGAGCCCATAAACAGACCGACACCAATTGTGCCGCCTAGTGCGATTAGCTCTATATGACGGGCTTCTAAACCCCGTTGCAAGCTATGTTGTTGATCTGCCATAAATTCCCTGTCCATTGTTATATGTTGTAATGTGCAATAATAAAAACATACAAGACTGATGTTGATCAGCCATAAAAAGGTCAGGGATCAAAACATGTTTTTCCACTGAGTGGAATAAAAAATTATCCAATAATTAACTACAAATAGTGAAAATCTGGCAGGATTAAAACTGTTAGATAAATATTGTGGAATAAATTCACTGTATCACCTGACGAAAGTATCGCCTGACGAAAATTTACACGACAGGCAAGAAGTGGGTTTACAGACGACCACTATAATAATATCCAAGAAATTTCAGTAACTTAAACTGGCGACGAATACGGCTTGGTTGTGATAACAAGCGATAAAGCCATTCAAGCCCCAAATTCTGCCATGCTTTTGGCGCACGTTTCACATGGCCGATAAATACGTCATAAGTACCGCCAACGCCCATATACAACGCATCCGAATGAATTTTTCGACAGTCACGCATAAAAACCTCCTGTTTAGGCGATCCCATTGCAACTGTCACAATCACCGCACCGCTGGCATGAATCCGTTCAAAAACAGCATTACGTTCTTCTGGCGTGAAATAACCGTTCTGGCTGCCAACAATATTGACGTTCCACTGAGCCCGTAGTTTGCTTTCAGTCTGTTTCAATATCTCTGGTTTACCTCCAACCAGAAAAATAGGTGTACCTTCTTTGCCAGCACGTTCCATGATGGCTTCCCATAAATCAGCACCCGCTACACGAGAAACTTCAGCATCAGGGTATTTACGGCGAATAGCACGTACAATACTGATACCATCAGCATACAGATATTCTGCATCACTCAGCAGTGTGCTTAAAGCTGTATCTTCCTCTGCCGTCAGAACTTTTTCCGCATTAATCGCCACCATAGTACCCGTCTTTACCTGCCCGCGTTGAAAAATATGGTCAAGAAAGTGCGCCATATCGCGGAAGCCCCAAATATTCAGGCCACGAATACTATATTTAGGAATATTGCTTAGCTCCATTTTCTTTCCTTACATTGCAACAGACGTTTTTGTGATACAACCAGGTTGCTAGTCAGATACGTTCTAATAAGCCCTGCACTCTCAAATAGCCAATACAACAACTTAGCAATTACCAGACATAAGCCAAAAATAATACAGAAAAATACTACACGGGAAACAAATGAATCCACGCCTTCACGAGCCAATACTATCATGTTGAAGATCGCGCCAAAGCAAAATGCCTGCAAGATAGCGGCCTTATAACGATTAGTCTCCTGTTTTCCTAATTCATAAACCCAGTCAAACCACTTAATTATCAATCCAACAACAATCGCACCAACCGGAATAAACAGCACTCCCCCCATCACAACCAGAGAGCCTATCAGAGTTGGGGAAATTGCCAGACCAGAGTGGTTATCCAGTACTTCCCAGGTAAAATAATTCGCTGAATTCAACACAGCATCAGGGCGTCCTGGCCAAAGCCAACTTGGAATAAAGACATAGAAATCACGGATAATAGGCGCCAACCCCTGAAAATCAATTTTGTCGTAGTTATTCAGCAGTAATGCAAAATTTTCCCACGGTGAAAAAGTATCCCTTGTAAGGTAGAGAAAAGTATAAAACGCTTCTGCACCGCTGACATCCAAACTATAGCGTTTGAGTGCCAACCAAAACATGCCAACAATCCCTATTGCGCCCGCCATGACCAACATCCACAAGGTTATCCAGCCACGCACAATGCCAATAAACAGAAACAACGCGAACGCAATGATAATATTAGCCCGTGTTCCGCCAACAATGACATAAGTCAGTATCCCAAAAGCAACCGTGCTCATCAGAAAAAACAGCCAGCGTAACTGGGTCTGCTTCAAGAAATAAACCACCAACATGGCAGGAATAAAGAAGTAAAAGAATCGCTTCAGGGCAACACCGGAAACCTGACTGGAAAAAATTTGACTGTACGACTGTAACTTAAACAGTAGAAAACCGTTTTGCATAAAGAACAGACCCACTGTCACCACCGCAACCAATGCCAGTAGTAACCATGTAAAGTTAGTTTCTACCCGGTTCATGGTGAATACAGGTGCTTTAGGCTGTATAGACGGCTTTCTTAGCCGTGTTTTATAACTGACGTAATAAATACCATAAAAACAGGTCGAAGCCAGTAGAGCGTGTAGTAAGGCGTCTACAGGTACCACTTCAACATCAAATTGGAAAACCAACAAACATGTCAGTGGGAAACCAAAATAGAATGTCAGCAAATAAAGCAATGAGAAGAATATATTAAAATTAAAGCGTACACGCCGGAATTCCTGATAAGTCAACGTCAGGATGAAAACCAGTGATATTAAATAAACAACAAATAATCCGCCAAACTGCGTTAAAGTCATTGCTGCTCTCCCGCCGCTTTTGCCAACGCCTGCCGCCAGCCATCAATAAAGTTCGGGCTAAAAAAAGCTATCACATTTCTATCCAAGGAGAGCATCTGCCGTTGTGCTTCTGTAATCAGTTGGCTATCTAAAGGATCACCGGCGAAAAATACCGGCACCTGTTGTTCTATTAAATCTCGCCAAAAAAGATTCTGACGACTAAGTACAAATGGCACACCAAATTGTATCAACAGACAAATTGTTCCAATCCCCTGCTGGCGATTAAACATGAAATACCCTAAATCACAACGGCGCAACAATGCCAGATAATCATCAAACGCCATATTTTGCTTAATAATGTTCAAATTTTCTGGCCGGAACAATGATAAAGCAGCCTGTTCTACCTGATTAATATAAACCTGATTGTTTTCAGGATAACCCATTGGGATAATGATTCGCACCTTATCGCCAAACTGCTTATGAATTACTTTCAATGCCGTAATATGGCGGTTCGATCGATCACCAGAATTCCCCAACAAAATTGTCATCTTGCCATCTTCAACAGATATTCTATCTGCAATTGTCAAAGCAGGTTCCATTCTGGTTGGAAAATAGAGCAATGATGTTGGTACGTTTGGATGATGTTGAGAATAAAAATAGAGATCTCCACGAACCGCAAACACATGCCCTACCCGACGCTGCGCCAGACGACGCAAGAAATAGAATAGACGGAATTTTAACTGACTGGAGTCTTCATACAGATCAGCTCCCCAGGCATGCCACCAAAATTGATTGCGTTTGATTTTTCCTGACAACAGCGCCAACCACAAACTCACATTAAATTGACCATGAAAAAAAAATCGACAATCTCTGTCTGAACTCGCTTTAGCAATAACCGCCTGCGCCAGAGATTTTTTACTGTCGAAGAATGCCACATCCAATGCTGGGCAATCATCCAATAAAGCGCGATTTCTGGTCACTACCATAAACTTCGGTTTGGCTAAAAAACCAATTTCGTGCGCTAAGACATCATTAAAAAAGCGCAATACCGTTCGATTGTGATGTGGGATATCAGATCCCAAAACGTGAATGAGGGTTGTCATGCTCGCCTACGATAAATAAGAAATGCACCACAACAAAGGGTGAAATAAATAATGTAAGTTGCCATATAGGCTTGTGCTGCACCTAACGCTCCATTTACAGGAATAAGCCAGTGGGCAAAACCAGTAAGCAATAAAAACTGACTAATTTCTGTCAACACATAAAAACGTAACGCAGCCTTGGCAATCACCAGATAACCAAAAACATAAGCGCCCACTTTCAAGACATCACCCACCAACTGCCAGGCAAATAGATCACGCATAGCAGTAAATTTGTCAGAAAACAGTAACCAAATGGCAAAATCACGCAGCAGCCATACAGTAAAACTTACAACAGCCACAGCAGGCAAAACAAATTTCAGCGCCTTAATTATCTCATTTGATATTTCGTCCTTACCTTGCAACCGTGAAAGCGTTGGCAACAGATAAACAGTAAAAGATGCTGTGATAAATTGCAGGTAAGCATCGGAAATACTGCTTACACCTTGCCAAATACCCACATCGTGCCAACTATAATGCGCTGCCAGTAGATTTCGCATCATAATGTAGGCAACCGGTATGGTAATAGAAGTCAGCAGAGCCATAAGGGTAAACTTGCCAAGCCGACCAGCCAGTACTTTATCCCACATGGGCTTAAGACTTGAAATCGATACCGCTTTGAGACGCCAAACCATCAATCCCGCGGGAAATATGATTAATGCTGGCACTAAAGCCAAACCCGCCAAAGCACCTTCATACCCACCAAGGACAAAACAGAGATAATAGGCCATTACACCAATCACGCTACCAAAAATAATCGCCAGCGCATTCCCCTGAGCATCTCGGTATCCTTTCAAAATAGCCAAAAAATAGTTGGCAAAAGCAATCCCCATTTGAATAAAGGCGAGGGCCTGCACAACTGGCTCATAATCTTGATGGCCGAATAATCCCGTACTGATAGACCCGCTAAACAGCAAGAAAATCACTGCCAACAGCGTGGAAAACCCAAGGATAATGGCAGAAGATGTTCCCAGTACCGTACGCAATCTTTCCGGCTGCTGCTGATACTCAGCAACATATTTAGTTACACCATTAAAAATACCGGCACCAGCCAACACCCCAAGCACAGTGATAAGCTGACGGAAATTACCCGCCTGCCCAACCCCGCTGGGGCCAAAAGCAACCGCCAGTAATTTAACGATTAAAAGCCCCACACCGATTTTTATCAGTGTGGAGCCCGCAGTCCATATTGATGCTTTAGCCAACGACATATCAGGCGAAGTATTCCTGAATATGTTTGATGACAATCTGCTGTTCAGCGTCTGTTATGTTGTAAGACATCGGCAAACGTACCAAACGATCACTTTCATAAGTAGTAAAACGATCTTCCCCATGAAAACGGCCAAATTTTTCACCACCGGGGCTGGTGTGCAGAGAAACATAATGGAATACCGTTAGTACCCCCGCGTCCTTCATATAACTATTGAATGCTGAGCGTTCTTCAACATCTTTCAGCTTGATATAGAACATGTGAGCATTATGCTCCAACCCTTCCGGTATGACAGGCAATGTCAGGAGACCAGCATCAGCCAGCGGTTTTAATGCTTGATAATAGGTATTCCACAAGGCAAGGCGACGTTCATTGATTGTCTCAGCTTTCTCTAATTGCGCCCACAAATAAGCAGCCTGAAGCTCCGACATCAGATAACTCGAACCGATATCGCGCCAAGTATATTTATCAACTTGACCACGGAAAAACTGACTACGATTAGTCCCTTTTTCGCGAACAATTTCCGCACGGGAAATCAGTGATTGATCATTGATAAGCGCTGCACCACCTTCACCACCAGAAGAGTAGTTTTTGGTTTCGTGGAAACTGTAGCAACCAATGTGTCCGATAGTTCCCAGTGCGCGTCCTTTATAAGTAGACATTACCCCCTGTGCAGCATCTTCCACGACAAACAGATTATATTTCTCTGCCAAGGCCATGATAGTATCCATTTCACAGGCTACGCCGGCGTAATGCACTGGAACAATCACGCGTGTTTTAGCTGTAATTGCTGCTTCGATTTTGGTTTCATCAATATTCATGGTATCCGGACGAATATCCACGAATACAATGGTTGCTCCACGCAGCACAAACGCGTTAGAACTAGAAACGAAAGTGAAGCTCGGCATAATAACTTCATCACCGGGTTGAACATTCAGCAAAATAGCCGCCATTTCCAGTGAAGCTGTACAGGATGGCGTCAATAAAACTTTCGGGCAATTGAAATGTTGTTCCATCCACTCTTCACAACGCTTGGTGAAACCACCATCCCCGCAAAGCTTACCGCTCTCCATTGCTTGCTTCATGTAATCTAATTCAGTGCCAACGACTGGTGGTCTGTTAAATGGAATCATTTCATCCCCTATATAACCAATACGCGGTGCTTTCAACAAACGCACCACTGCGTGTATAAAGGCGCAAAGCAGCAATGTTGCTGGTTTGTGTCGCAATCCTTAACTGCCGTATTTGGTGGTGTTGACACCACTGCTGCGCCGCCAACATCAATTTTGAGCCAATCCCACGGCCAATATTTCCTGGGAATACAGCCAGTAAACCTACACGAGCCTCTCCTGCTCCTATATCTCGTAAGGTAACAAACCCTGCGGGTTGTCCATTATCTCCATTTACCAGCAAACATTGATGATCAAATGTCCCCAATACCGCTTTTTCCACCCAGGTAGCGTAGAAGCGACCGCTATCCTGCGGTTGATACCACGGGGTTCGGAAACGACTCAAAGGAAATACGTTGGAAGCTACCTCCTTCAACATCGGGATATCTCGCCGCTCAGCCGAAAGCAACTTACTCTCAGAGTTGTCGTTATCAGCATTTTCTATGCCAATTATTAAGGAAAGGTCTACTTCTCCTTCCACTAACGAAAAGCCCAACGCGAATAATCCATCAATAAGATCCAATCGCTGCGCAGGTACTTTAGCTTGCACTAAAGCATACTGCTCTAACTGAGATGAGGTTAGCAGACCGGCATTAGGTGTGAAATCAAGGCGAGCGGTGGACAACCCAAAATAGTGGCTATCCCACTCCAATGGTTCAATATTAGCGTACACGAACATGGAGCAGATCCAGCAGATATTGGCCGTAGCCAGTTTTTGACAAAGATTTTACTGTTTCTCTTAACTGTACATCATCCAGCCAACCATTACGCCAAGCGATCTCTTCAAGACAGGCGATCTTAAAACCTTGACGCTTCTCTACGGTCTGCACAAAAGTGCTGGCCTCAATCAGGCTGTCATGAGTGCCAGTATCCAACCAGGCAAAGCCACGCCCTAACAACTCAATATTTAGTTCACCACGTTCCAAATACGTCTGGTTAATACTGGTAATCTCTAGTTCACCCCTGGCAGAAGGCTTGACCTGTTTAGCAAAATCTACTACTTGATTATCGTAGAAATAGAGACCCGTTACCGCCCAGTTGGATTTTGGCTTTTCTGGTTTTTCCTCAATAGAAAGAACGCGGAACGCGTCATCAAATTCCACCACCCCAAATCGCTCAGGATCCATCACTTGATAACCAAAAACAGTCGCCCCTTTTCCACGAGAAACAACATTTCTCAGTTTTGGGCTGAACCCTTGTCCAAAGTAAATATTGTCTCCCAATACCAAGCAGCAAGGCCCGCCATTGATGAACTCCTCACCAATCAAAAATGCCTGAGCTAAACCATCTGGTGATGGCTGTTCTTTATAACTTAAGTGAATACCAAATCTGTCACCATCACCTAACAGCCGGCGGAAAGAAGGTAAATCTTCTGGTGTAGAGATAATCAGAATATCACGTATCCCTGCTAGCATGAGTACTGACAAAGGATAGTAAATCATTGGTTTATCATAAATTGGCAGTAATTGTTTGGAAACACCCTGTGTTATCGGATGCAACCGGGTTCCCGATCCACCTGCCAGTATGATTCCTTTCATATTTACTGCCCCCATCGTCATTTAGTTTTTACCTAATCCAAGGCGCTCACCGGCATAAGAACCATCTTGAACCTTACGCCACCAGTTTTCATTTTCCAAATACCATTGAACTGTTTTACGAATACCTGATTCAAATGTTTCTTGTGGTCTCCAGCCTAGATCTCGTTCAACTTTCGCCGCATCAATAGCATAACGCATATCATGGCCTGGACGATCTGCAACATAAGTAATCAAATCTCGATAATAAGCAATGCCCGCGGGTTTCTCAGGACAAAGCTCTTCCAGAAGCTCACAAATCGCACAAACCACATCAATATTTTTGCGTTCATTATGACCTCCAATATTGTAGGTTTTGCCCGGTTCAGCTTCTGTCACAACCAAATAGAGCGCTCTGGCATGGTCTTCCACATACAGCCAATCGCGAATTTGTTTCCCTTCACCATATACCGGTAAAGATTTTCCTGCTAATGCATTTAAGATAATCAGAGGGATCAGTTTTTCCGGGAAATGGTAAGGACCATAGTTATTTGAACAATTGGTGATAATGACCGGTAAACCATAAGTCCGGTGCCATGCTCTTACCAGATGATCGCTGGATGCTTTGGACGCCGAATATGGGCTACTTGGCGCATAAGGTGTTGTTTCGGTAAAGAATCCCTCTTCACCATGTAAATCACCATACACTTCATCTGTTGAAATGTGGTGAAAACGGAAAGCAGCTTGTTTCTCTTCATTGAGTTTCTGCCAGAAAGCACGCGCAGCTTCCAACAAAGTATAAGTACCCACAATGTTGGTTTCGATAAATGCCGCAGGGCCATCAATAGAGCGATCCACATGGCTTTCTGCCGCCAAATGCATCACACAATCCGGCTGATATTGTTCAAAGACCCGTTCCAGCGCTCCGCGTTGACAGATATCAACCTGCTCAAACGCATAACGTGGGCTATCCGCAATCGGGGCAAGAGACGCCAGATTACCGGCATAAGTCAGGCTATCAACTACAACCACGCTATCTTCTGTATTATCAATGACATGCCGTACAACAGCAGAGCCAATAAAACCTGCACCACCTGTGATTAGAATACGTCTCAACGCCAGACTCCTTTTGTATCCACAATCCACTTCTGTTTAATTTCATGACTATTTACAGCTTTAAACTGATTATGATCTACCAGCATCAACAGAATATCTGCTTCTTCCAGCGCTTTTTCCAGATTAACTAATCGAGTTATTTCCTTCAAGGGAGCGGGTAATTCATGAATATGAGGTTCTACAGCCAGCGTTTCACCTGCATGCCATTGCGCAATCATACCGGTGATATGTGCTGCTGGACTCTCACGCAAATCGTCAATATTTGGTTTAAATGCCAAACCAAAACAGGCAATTTTCACTTCGCTTGCACGTTTTCCACTTTCAGCCAAACAATCCGCAACAGCCGCTTTTACTTGATCCACAACCCACAATGGCTTGTCATCATTAATCATACGTGCTGTATGAATAAGACGTGATTGTTTCGGGTTTTGAGAAACAATGAACCACGGATCAACAGCAATACAATGACCACCCACGCCAGGACCTGGTTGGAGAATATTTACACGCGGATGGCGATTCGCCAAATTGATCAATTCCCACACGTTGATACCTTGATCAGCACAAATCAGGGAAAGTTCGTTGGCGAATGCAATGTTTACATCTCGGAAACTGTTTTCTGTCAGCTTACACATTTCTGCCGTTCTTGAATTAGTGATAACACATTCACCTTCAAGGAAAATTTTATACAGCTCACTAGCTCTGGTTGAAGATTTTGACGTCATACCACCAACAACACGGTCATTCTTAATTAATTCAACCATAACTTGCCCTGGCAACACACGTTCAGGACAGTAAGCGATATCAATATCAGACGCCTCTCCCATCTGTTGTGGGAACGTTAAATCAGGGCGCGCTGCCGCCAACCATTCTGCCATCTGCTCCGTCGCGCCTACTGGTGAGGTAGATTCTAAAATAACCAGATCACCTTTTTTCAGAACTGGCGCCACAGATTCGGCTGCGGAACGGACATACGTCATATCCGGCTCATGATCGGCTTTAAAAGGCGTCGGAACAGCTATCAGAAAAGCATCTGCGGGTAACGGAGCAATCACTGCTTTCAGATAACCGCCTTCTACGGCAACTTTCACCACTTTGTCTAGATCCGGTTCTACAATATGAATTGCACCACAGTTGATGGTTTCTACCGCATGCTGATTAACATCCACGCCAATGACTTTCTTATTACGGGATGCAAACGCTGCCGCCGTTGGCAAGCCAATATAACCAAGACCAATAACAGAAATAGTTTCAAAGCTCATAGTGTCACCTGATTTTTTTCAAAGCGTCGAGAATACGTTGACAGGCATCGCCATCCCCGTAAGGATTATGAGCGCGGCTCATTCGCTGATAGGCAGCATCGTCTGTCAACAATCGAGTCACCTCTTCCACGATAGTTCTTGTTTCCGTCCCTACCAAACGTACCGTTCCAGCATCAACCGCCTCTGGCCGTTCAGTAGTATTGCGCATTACCAATACCGGCTTTCCTAAAGAAGGAGCTTCTTCCTGAATACCACCGGAATCTGTCAGGAGCATATAGGCATGGTTCATTAGATAAACAAATGGCAAATAATCCTGAGGTTCAATAAGAATAATGTTATCAATATCATGCAAAATGCGCTTTACTGGCTCACTGACATTCGGGTTTAGATGAACCGGATAGACTACTTGCACATCTGGATGAACACGGGCTATCTGTGCCAAAGCTTCACAAATTCGCTCAAATCCGCCACCAAAACTTTCACGACGATGCCCTGTCACCAGAATCATTTTCTTATTAGTATCAATAAACGGGTAGTGCTTCGCTAGCTTACTCCGCATAGCCTCGTCATTCATTATTCGATCGCGTACCCACAACAACGCATCAATTACTGTATTTCCGGTAACAAAAACCCGATTATCTGCAATTGATTCTTTCAATAAATTATTGTGAGAATTTTTTGTCGGAGCGAAATGATACATTGCCAGATGCCCAGCAATCTTACGGTTTGCCTCTTCCGGCCAAGGGGAATAAAGATCACCCGTTCTTAATCCAGCTTCAATGTGACCAACAGGGATACGTTGGTAGAACGCAGCCAAACTGGTTGCCATCGTTGTTGTCGTATCTCCGTGAACCAATACAACATCAGGCTTAAATTCTGCTAAAACAGGCTTCAATCCTTCCAAAATACGACAGGTAATATCCGTTAGATCTTGCCCTGATTTCATAATATTGAGATCAAAATCAGGCGTAATCTCGAAAAGGTGTAACACCTGATCCAACATTTCCCGATGTTGGGCGGTGACACATACTTTCGCTTCGAAGGCTTCATCCTCTGCCAATGCGTGTACTAGCGGAGCCATCTTGATAGCCTCCGGCCGGGTACCAAACACAGTCAACACTTTCACAGTGACTCTCTTATAGTCAGTAACTTGCAGATTTTCCTGCAAACAATACTCTGAATGCCATTTACTCCTGCTGGAGTCGCAGAAAATATCCTTCAGAAGCAGTTATTTCTAATAATTATCTGATTATTTACGCGAGCATCTAACCAATGCCACGCCAGCTCCCACTAAAACGCCAACTGCACCCCACATGATCATCAAAAACATTCTGCGTGGGCTGTCTCTGGTAACAGGCTCCTCTGGTGTTCTCAAATAGCGGTAAGCCTGGAATTGATCCTGTAATGTCGGGTGAACATTCAATACTGCTAACATTGCAATATTCTGGTCATAGCCCACATCATACTTAGGCCCTATTGCTTCCAAAGTCTCAAGTTGAGCCTGTAACAACGGAGTCCCTAACATAAACATTTTTGAATCGGGCAACTGATCCACCGGTGTATCCGTTTGATTGCGCTGAATCCCTTGTTTTTCCGCAATTTTCAGGGACTGCTGTAATACATTCATTTCGCGGTTATAAACCGCTTTAGCGACCATTTCTTGGCGCTTAACCAGTGCATCCATAGATTGGGCACGGGTAGCCCATGCACCTTTTACTTCATCATTTAAATGAGTACTGGCATGACTATTGGCAAAAGCAATGTACTGGCGCAGGAGTTGATTTGCTTGTTTAGAAGACTCAGCGGTCAGTTTAATGCTGTCATTCAGCACTTTTTTATCATCATGAGGAATAAACTGAATATTATTGATTAATTCATCTAATAAGGCCGCATCAGCTCTAGCATCGCCCTCCTGCTGCTGTTTGTAATAATCAGATTTCAACCAAAATTCACGGCGAGTATCATATGCAGCAACCTGAGTGATAAACTCCTTATAGGCTTCTTCTGGAATAGACGGTAACTGAGTTTCCAGTGAAATGTTAATGTGAGTATCCAGATTGCGCAAAAACTGCTGCTGAGAGTAATAACTTCCCAACTGATTAGTCGTAGGCAGATCAGTGATTGCGGTGGCACTCCATTTTTGTTGCATCAGATAAGATGCTCCTAGCGCCGCGGTTGCGAAAATTATTGCCAGTGCAACGATCCATACCTTTCCATGCCATAGCGCACTGCACAAGGCTCTGATATCCAGCTCATGCTCCAGAGCTTGTTCATCCTGAATAGATTTCGTTTCTGATTTTATCACTGCACAGAACCTCTGCTGATAATAGATGTTTAATGGTTAGCTGAACGGCGCATACGACGCTTTTGCCGTTTAATGAAACGAGCTACCTTCCATACACGCTTGAGGCAATAGCCATACAACACAAATGCAAGCAAGAACAGTGCCAACATTATCCACTCAGGCACAAATTCCAACCATTCTCCAGTAATGCCGACAGCGGCTAATAAAACGGCAACAACAGTGATTAAAATAAAAGCCTGACGTGATGAGAATCCAGACCGCATAACTAGGTGGTGAATATGTTGCCTATCAGGAGAAAATGGACTCATTCCTTTCCGTAACCGGCGGTACATAATAGCAACCATATCCATTAATGGAATGGCAACAATCCACAACGCAGTAACTGGATTAACAGGATGCTCATTCCCCTGAGTAGATTCAATGAGCAGCCAGATAATGGTAAAACCAATCAGTGTACTGCCCGCATCCCCCATAAATACTTTGAAACGTTGGCTTAATAAACCAAGATTAAGGACAATATAAGGGAAAATGGCAGCAATAAATGCAAAACACCATAATGCTAGTGCCGCATTACCACTTTGATACAGTAAAATCCCCAAAGCACCGAAGGAGACACAGGATAATCCGCCTAATAATCCATCTATCCCATCAACCATATTGAATGCATTGATAGCAGCCCAGACAGCAAATAGTGTTACAACATAACTAAACGGTCCAAGTGTCATGTCCCAAGGGCCAAAAGCATAACCAAGACTATCTAATTTCAGACCAGCAAAATACATCATCGCAATACCAACCAGAGCTTGGATGGTTGCCCGGACCTTAACGCTAATATCAAAACGGTCATCCAATGCACCGACAAATACCAATACACCGGCACAAACCAAATATAACCACTTGTGAGGAATAAATTCTTTTGTGATAACAAAAGCAAAACAGATGCCAACAAATATTGATATTCCTCCAACCAGAGGCACTAACCCCTGATGACACTTACGATAATTGGGCTTATCAACAAGGCCAACTTTTTTTGCTATTTTGCGAGCCATAAACAAAAACGCAAAAGAAAACAGAAAAACATAAAAAATTTCAATATTCATGCTGAGAATATTCACGATGATAACTCTCTGTAAAAAGTAAACACACCCTGGTCATTTATCAACCGAAAACACCGCTTATATGAAAAATTAATGGCCCTTATGCTCTTACATCATTCTTTTAATATTTATTTCAAATATATGGCAGCATATACAGCTTGCAAAATACATGCCATATATAGCTATAACAGTGCGGTGAATACAAAAAACGCCACGAAACTGTGGCGCTAATTTAAAATGATCATGAACTGAGTTAAAAACTATGAACGTTTCATCATGTCAAAGAAATCGTCGTTCGTTTTGCTCATAGCCAGTTTGTTGATAAGGAATTCCATCGCATCAATTTCGCCCATCGGATGAATAATTTTGCGCAGAATCCACATTTTCTGTAGCTCTTCAGAAGTGGTGAGTAGCTCTTCTTTACGTGTACCAGAACGGTTGTAATCGATAGCTGGGAAGACGCGTTTTTCAGCAATTTTGCGGGAGAGATGCAGCTCCATGTTACCAGTACCTTTGAACTCTTCGTAAATCACTTCATCCATCTTAGAACCCGTATCCACCAACGCAGTCGCAATAATGGTCAAGCTTCCGCCCTCTTCCACATTACGCGCAGCCCCGAAGAAACGTTTCGGACGATGTAACGCGTTAGCATCCACACCACCAGTCAATACCTTACCGGATGCGGGAACAACAGTATTATAGGCACGTGCTAAGCGAGTAATAGAGTCAAGCAGAATAATCACATCTTTTTTGTGTTCAACCAGACGTTTTGCTTTCTCAATAACCATCTCTGCCACCTGAACGTGACGAGAAGCGGGTTCATCAAAAGTAGAAGCAATAACCTCACCTTTTACCAGGCGTTGCATTTCAGTGACTTCTTCTGGACGTTCATCAATCAGAAGTACCATCAATACACAATCTGGATGATTGTGGGCAATGTTAGCAGCAATATTTTGCAGCAACATCGTTTTACCCGCTTTTGGTGGCGCGACGATCAGACCACGTTGTCCACGGCCAATCGGTGCAGCCAGATCCAGAACACGGGCAGTCAGATCCTCAGTGGAACCATTACCACGTTCCATACGTAGGCGGCTATTAGCATGCAGCGGGGTTAAGTTTTCAAAAAGAATTTTACTGCGGGCATTTTCTGGTTTGTCAAAATTAACTTCGTTAACCTTCAACAGGGCAAAATAGCGTTCACCTTCTTTAGGTGGACGAATTTTACCTGAAATTGTGTCACCGGTGCGGAGGTTAAAACGACGGATTTGGCTGGGAGAAACATAGATATCATCGGGGCCGGCAAGGTAGGAGCTGTCTGCTGAACGGAGGAATCCAAAGCCATCCTGCAATATCTCCAACACGCCATCACCGAAGATATCTTCCCCACTTTTCGCATGCTGCTTAAGGATAGAGAAGATAATATCTTGTTTACGCATACGGGCTAGATTTTCCAGCCCCATATTTTCGCCAAGTGTAATCAGTTCAGATACCGGCGTATTTTTTAATTCGGTAAGATTCATAATGGTGGGTTCTTAAACTCGGGGTATATCTCGAACTATGAACGTGAATAGTATGGCAGCGTCATCGATCGGTGCCTGTTTATTTTGTACAAAAACAAATCAGACCTTTAATACATTATGCATATAAAAAGGTAATAATTTGAAGTACTAAGATTGAGCTCAAATAAGACTGACAGGCTGTCAAAAACGCTGTTGAGATAATGCTGAAACATTACTGATTTCGATAAAAACTATCTCAACGTAACGAGCTATACGCCAGATTATTCCCGTATAACCCATTGGATATTTTAGACTATCCAGAGATAACAGACTTATCAGACACTACAGATTATTCAGTATGCAACATACTTCTAACATGATGTATGTGATACAAGCAGTGGCGCTAACTTATCACGCTTCTTTACGGACGTCTAGCGGTCAATGAAATAAATAATAATATACGCTAAACGCCCAGCATTAATGTGAGCTCACTTCAATCAGAGATTAGCATCCAAAAATTCTTTCAATTGAGTTTTTGACAGTGCTCCCACTTTTGTAGCAGCAACCTGACCATCTTTAAACAGCAACAGTGTAGGAATACCACGGATACCATACTTAGGAGCAGTTGCCGGGTTGTCATCAATGTTCAATTTAGCAATAGTCAGTTTGCCTAAGTATTCTGGGGCAATTTCATCTAAAATAGGTGCAATCATTTTACATGGTCCACACCAGGCAGCCCAAAAATCGACAAGAACTGCACCTTCTGCGTTAAGAACGTCAGTATCAAAGCTAGCGTCACTCAAATGAATAATTTTGTCGCTCATTTTTTACTCCAAAGAATAATTTTTTACCATGCTAGTGTAACATTACTGATATAAGGTTGCCTTTATTTCAACGGATACACTTTCGTAAGACAATGGTTAACTGATATTCTACCACACTATGAGTAAAACACACTTGACAGAAAAGAAGTTTTCCGACTTCGCCTTGCACCCCAAGGTTATAGAAGCTCTTGATAATAAGGGCTTTTCTAATTGTACACCGATACAAGCACTGACATTGCCTTTCACTGTCGAAGGTCGTGATGTCGCGGGGCAAGCGCAAACCGGTACGGGGAAGACGCTAGCATTTTTAGCGTCTGCTTTTCATTATTTACTGACTCATCCCGCAGCGGAGGAGCGTCAAACCAATCAGCCAAGAGCGCTGATTATGGCTCCTACCCGCGAGCTCGCTGTACAGATTTACTCTGATGCAGAAGATCTAGCACAGGCAACAGGTCTAAAGATGGGTCTTGCCTACGGCGGTGATGGTTACGACAAACAGCTGAAAATACTAGGAACCGGTGTTGACATCCTTATCGGCACTACCGGACGTCTAATCGACTATACCAAACAGGGGCACATTAATCTGAATGCGGTCCAAGTTGTGGTGCTTGATGAAGCTGATCGCATGTATGATCTCGGTTTTATCAAAGATATCCGCTGGCTATTCCGTCGGATGCCATCAGCAAACGAACGTATGAACCTACTGTTTTCTGCCACACTCTCTTACCGAGTCCGAGAACTGGCATTTGAGCAAATGAATCATGCAGAGTATGTCGAGGTAGAACCGTTACAGAAAACGGGACACCGTATCCGCGAAGAGCTGTTTTATCCTTCTAATGAAGAAAAGATGCGCCTGCTTCAAACGTTATTGGAAGAAGAGTGGCCTGATCGATGCATTATTTTCGCCAATACAAAACATCGTTGTGAAGATATCTGGGCGCATCTGGCTGCTGACGGACATCGAGTTGGGTTACTAACCGGTGATGTAGCACAAAAAAAACGGTTACGCATTCTGGAAGAATTCAGCAACGGCAATATTGATATTCTAGTTGCAACTGATGTCGCAGCCCGTGGATTGCACATTCCTTTAGTCACTCATGTTTTTAATTATGACTTACCAGACGACTGCGAGGATTATGTTCACCGCATTGGCCGTACTGGTCGTGCAGGTGAAAGTGGTCATTCGATCAGCCTAGCCTGTGAAGAATATGCACTAAACCTGCCAGCGATTGAAGATTATATTCAACACACTATCCCGGTCAGCAAATATGACAGTCAAGCCTTGCTGAAAGATTTACCGGTACCTAAACGCCGACACCGTCCGCGTTCAGGAAACCATCAGCGTCGTAACAATTTGTCGCATCGTAATAATACACCACGTAATAACCGTAAACGTTCAGGCTGAAAATGATGCTGAGTTCTTCTTCGCTCTATGCGGCTATCGACCTAGGTTCAAACAGTTTTCACATGCTGGTTGTGCGTGAAGTATCCGGCAGTATGCAGATACTGGCACGAATCAAACGTAAAGTCAGGCTGGCCGCCGGATTAGATAAAAATAACCGCTTATCTCAACAGGCAATGGAGAGAGGCTGGCAATGTCTCAGGATTTTTTCTGAATGCTTACAGGATATACCTCCATCACAAATCCGCGTTGTTGCTACGGCAACTTTACGCATCGCTGAAAATTCAGACGCATTTGTGAAAAAAGCATCAGAAATCCTTGATTGTCCGGTTAAGGTAATCAGTGGCGAAGATGAAGCTCGGCTTATTTATCAAGGCGTTGCCCATACAACTGGCGGCCCTGAAAAACGTCTGGTTGTCGATATTGGTGGTGCAAGTACAGAACTGGTTACAGGGAATGGGGCAAAAGCCTCTCAGTTATCCAGCCTAAGTATGGGTTGTGTTACCTGGCTTGAAGGCTACTTTAATGACCGTAGCCTGACGGAAGAAAATTTCGCCAGAGCCGAAGCTGCCGCACATGAAACGTTGAAACTCATTGCCCCAAAACTGATCGAACAAGGCTGGCAGATTTGTGTAGGCGCTTCCGGTACCGTTCAGGCTCTGCAAGAAATCATGATTGCTCAGGGTATGGATGAACTGATCACTTTGCCGAAACTTCAAGAGCTCAAACATAAAGCAATTGAATGCGGTAAGCTGGAAGAGCTGGAAATAGAAGGATTGACGCTGGAACGGGCTTTAGTTTTCCCAAGTGGCCTTGCTATCCTGATAGCGATTTTCCAGGCATTAAATATTGAAAGTATGATCCTTGCGGGCGGCGCCTTACGGGAAGGTCTTGTTTACGGCATGCTGGATTTACCAATAGAACCCGATATTCGTACCAGAACACTACGTAATATACAGCGACGTTTTCAGCTAGACGTTGAACAGTCTCAACGGGTCAAGCAATTGGCTGAACACTTCCTACAACAGGTTGCTAAACCTTGGGAGCTTGATAGCCGATGTCATGAATTATTACAAAGTGCCTGTTTGATACATGAAATTGGCCTAAGTATTGATTTCCACCAAGCTCCATCACATGCAGCCTATCTGATCAATTATCTCGCTCTCCCCGGCTATACGCCTGCACAGAAAAAACTCTTAGCCACATTGCTAAAGAACCAGAGTGGCTCTATTGATTTGTTTTCCTTTAATCAACAAAACGCCTTACCTATGATACAAGCTCAACGTTTATGTCGTCTGTTGCGGTTAGCTATCATCTTCGCCAACCGTCGTCGAAATGACACGCTCCCTGCTCTACGTTTAAATGTGAGTGATGAAGCGTTAACAATAACATTACCTCATGGCTGGCTAATGCAACACCCTCTGAGAGCAGAGTCTTTACAGCAGGAAATTCAGTGGCAAAACCATGCTCAATGGTCACTTGTTTTAGGCGAGCAGAATGCTCAAACCTGAATAAAATCACTTTCCCTGTATCTCTGTGATACAGGGAATCTCCAGCATATTTATGACTTATTTTTTTGTCCAAGCCCTAAACGCGATTTGATATCCGCGATACACGATTGCCCTTTTTGCATTCTTTCTTCGGCAGTCACTATTTTTTTATCTTGTGGCCAATGTAAGTCATCCTGTGGCAATTCATGCAAAAAACGGCTTGGTTCTGGACGGATTAACTCGCCATATTGACGACGTTCTTTACATAAAGTAAAGAATAACTCACGTTGAGCTCGGGTGATCCCTACATAAGCCAATCGTCGCTCTTCATCAATATTTTCTTCATCAATACTGCTCTGATGAGGCAACAGCCCTTCTTCCATGCCAACCAGAAATACATAGGGAAACTCCAACCCTTTGGAAGCATGTAAAGTCATCAATTGCACCTGATCAAACTCCTCACTGTCCTCGGCTCGATCCAACATGTCCCGTAATGTGAAACGCGCAACCACCTGAGATAAAGTCATTGCCTCGTTTAATTCATCACCTTCCAGCATTTCACTCATCCAAGTGAATAACTGATTAATATTTTTCATCCGCATCTCAGCCGCTTTTTGGCTCGGTGATGTTTCGTACAGCCAACTTTCATAATCCATACCATGTAGCAGATCACGCACAGCTAGCAAAGGATATCGTTCAACCTGACGAGTTATCTCATCCATCCAGTGAGTAAAACGCTGTAGCGCCGCCAAACCGCGGCCAGTTAGACTTTGTTCCAAACCAAGATCAAAACTAGCCTGATAGAAACTTTTATTGCGCTGATTCGCCCACTCACCCAGTTTTTGAATGGTAGCCGCACCAATTTCACGTCTTGGTGTATTGACAATTCTTAGGAATGCGCTGTCATCTTCAGGGTTAGTCAACACCCGCAGGTAAGCTAGCAAATCCTTAATTTCGGGGCGAGCAAAGAAAGAAGTTCCACCAGAAATCCGGTAAGGAATACGGTTTTGCACCAGCATCTTTTCAAACACGCGGGATTGATGATTTCCTCGGTAGAGAATAGCGTAATCTTTATATTGGGTCTTATTGATAAAATGATGTGCCATCAGCTCCCCAATAACCCTTTCCGCCTCATGCTCTTCATTATTAGCTGTAATCACTTTCAATGGATCACCATACCCCAATTCAGAAAAGAGCCGTTTTTCAAACACGTGAGGGTTATTGGCGATCAAAATATTAGCTGCTTTCAGAATACAGCCAGAGGAACGATAATTCTGTTCTAATTTGATCACATTAAGCTTAGGGAAATCCTCTTTCAGTAACACCAAATTTTGTGGTCTTGCACCGCGCCATGAATAGATCGACTGGTCATCATCACCCACCACCGTAAAACGAGCCCTTTGTCCCACCAACAATTTAACCAGTTGATATTGACTGGTATTGGTGTCCTGATATTCATCTACTAGCAGATAACGAATACGGTTTTGCCAACGCTCCCTGACTTCTTCATCACGTTGCATTAGCAAAGTCGGTTTGGTAATCAGATCGTCAAAATCCAATACATTACAGCTCGCCAGATGTAAATCATAACGGCGATAACATTCAGCAAACTGATGCTCCTGAGCAGAACGGGCCAATGCCAAAACTTGCTGTGGAGAAAGCAGATCATTTTTCCAGTTTGAAATGGCAGAGATCAATTTTTGTAATAGATCTTTATCTTCCTCCAGTAAATCGGCTGTTAAATCTTTCAACAGGGCCATCTGGTCATGCTCATCAAACAACGAGAAATTGCTTTTCATTCCTAAAGCTTTGTACTCACGCTTAATGATTTCCAACCCCAACGTGTGGAAAGTAGAAATCATCAGCCCCTTAGCCTCTTTGCGCCCCAGAGTTTGTGCTACACGCTCTTTCATTTCCCGGGCGGCTTTATTAGTAAACGTCACAGCGGCGATATGACGAGGCTGATAGCCACAAATGCGGATAAGATGAGCAATTTTATTGGTAATCACTCTGGTTTTGCCGGAACCAGCCCCCGCCAGGACCAGACAAGGACCGGTAACAAATTCGACAGCTTGTTGTTGGCTAGGATTTAATCGCATGATGTTTAATAAGTTATATCAGGACAGTATCTCAGGGGATAGAATTGTAGCAGAAAGGAGAGAAAGGAAACGCCGTTTTCTTTATGAAAGAAAAGCACTCTATTAGTTGGTAAATCGCGACTTATCCCGCAAAACTTTAGCAAACGGTCTCAGAACCATATTCATTGGATTCAAAGAGGGAGGATTTCTCCCCCTTATCCTTATCAATATCAACCGCCAACAGCAATACGTTTCATATCTGTCATGTAACCACGTAATACGCGGCCAACAACTTCAATTGGGTGGTTACGAATAGCCTCATTTACATCGCGTAACTGAGCGTTATCGATACCGTTATCTACAACGGGTTTACCTAAATCACCCGCCTGTAGCGAACCCATAAACTTCTCTTTCAGCAGTGGAACCGCAACATGAGAGAACAAATAGTTACCATATTCTGCTGTATCAGAAATAACGATATTCATTTCGTACAGGCGTTTACGAGAGATAGTATTCGCAATCAGCGGTAATTCATGCAGAGATTCATAATAGGCCGATTCAGCGATAATACCGGTATCAACCATAATTTCGAATGCCAGTTCAACCCCGGCTTTCACCATAGCAACCAGTAAAACGCTGTGATCAAAATATTCCTGTTCACTGATTTTGCCATCATATCCAGGTGAATTCTCAAACGGAGTATTGCCGGTTTCTTCTCGCCAATCTAACAGTTTCTTATCATCATTGGCCCAATCAGCCATCATACCGGAGGAAAATGCACCAGAAATGATATCATCCATATGTTTCTGGAACAGCGGCGTCATTATTTCTTTCAACTGCTCAGACAAAGCATACGCTCGCAGTTTTGCCGGGTTAGACAGGCGATCCATCATCAGGGTAATGCCACCTTGTTTCAGTGCTTCTGTGATGGTCTCCCAGCCAAACTGGATCAGCTTTCCTGCATAACCCGGTTCAACGCCATCTGCCACCAGTTTGTCATAACACAACAGTGAGCCCGCCTGTAACATACCGCACAGAATAGTTTGCTCACCCATCAGGTCAGATTTCACTTCAGCCACGAAAGAAGATTCCAGAACACCGGCGCGATGCGCACCCGTTGCCGCGGCCCATGCCTTAGCGATTGCCATACCTTCACCTTTCGGATCGTTTTCCGGGTGAACTGCGATCAAAGTAGGCACACCAAAACCCCGTTTGTATTCTTCACGCACTTCCGTGCCAGGACACTTAGGTGCGACCATCACCACAGTGATATCTTTACGGATTTGTTCACCGACTTCAACAATATTTAAGCCGTGAGAATAACCCAGTGCAGCGCCTTCTTTCATCAATGGTTGAACTGCGCGAACAACAGAAGAGTGTTGCTTATCTGGCGTCAGGTTAATTACCAAATCAGCCTGAGGTATTAACTCTTCATAAGTGCCGACTTGAAAACCATTTTCCGTTGCTTTACGCCATGAAGCACGTTTTTCTTCAATGGCCTCTTTACGCAGGGCATAAGTGATATCCAGGCCGGAGTCACGCATATTCAGGCCCTGATTCAGTCCCTGCGCTCCGCAACCGACGATAACCACTTTTTTACCTTTTAAATATCCTGTCTCATCAACAAACTCTTCCCGCGCCATAAAACGACATTTACCTAACTGCGCCAACTGCTGACGCAAATTCAGCGTATTAAAATAATTAGCCATTAGTGACTCCGTTATCATGTTGTGCTCAGCGCTCAGCAATGAAATGCTGCGACTGTTTTTTAGATTTCCCCACCCTGTGGGGTGTTTATATATTTTCAATATATGACATGAAAGCCATTGCTTAAATTGATATATTAACAATACTACATTGCACTTTATGCAATACAGATTATTGGACAGGAAAAGGAGAATAGGCTATGGATATACGCGACCTCAAACTGTTTCTACATCTGGCTGAAAGCTGTCATTTTGGTCGTACAGCAAAAGCAATGCATGTCAGTCCATCCACATTATCTCGCCAGATTCAGCGTATTGAAGATATTTTGGGGCATCCATTATTTTTACGGGATAATCGCACTGTAAAATTGACCTTTGCCGGCGAGCAATTTAAACAATTCGCCCAACAGACACTGTTGCAATACCAGCAACTAAAACACTCATTGAATCAACAAAGCCCATCTCTAAGCGGCGAGTTACGTCTATTTTGTTCGGTCACCGCGGCCTACAGTCACTTACCACAGATCCTAGACCGTTTTCGTGCGGAACATCCTATGGTTGAAATCAAACTCACCACAGGTGATGCCGCAGATGCAGTCAATAAGATACAGTCTAATGATGCCGATTTAGGCATCGCCGGTAAGCCGGAAAAACTACCAGATAATGTCAGCTTCACCAAAATCGGTGAAATCCCACTGGTACTGATTGCGCCTTCCCTCCCTTGCTCTGTACGAGCACTTGTAATACAAAAGTCCCCTGACTGGAATAGCATTCCCTTCATTTTGCCGGAACATGGCCCTTCACGTAAGCGCATTGAGTACTGGTTCCGCCACCATAAAATTACCAACCCATCGATTTACGCTACCGTGTCCGGTCATGAAGCCATTGTTTCTATGGTTGCATTGGGTTGTGGAGTGGCATTAATTCCCAATGTCGTTGTAGAAAATAGCCCTGAACCGGTACGCAATCGCATATCTTTACTGGACAACATCTCTCTAGTAGAACCATTCGAATTGGGTATATGTGTACAGAGAAAACGGCTTAATGAACCCTTGATTAAAGCGTTTTGGGGATTGTTATAACAAACTGGATTAACAGGTCTTTTTATTCATTACAATCCTGATACAACTTATTTTCGGTATTATGCCAACATACTTATAATTTATGTGGCCTAATTCACAAAGAACATAAAAATATAACCATATTGTTCTCATGATAATATGTTTAATATAAGTTATAACCAATCAAAATAATTATATAAAAATATTGGCTCCTCATTAAATTTTTGGTCATTAATTATGTCATTAAAGAAAATACTTTTAATTATATCAAGTAGATAGTAGCTATTTAACGTTAAAAAATTTAGATATTGTTAAGATTGACCAGCAAAAATTGAATATTCCACCAGCAAAAAACAGAGTGGAAAATAATTCTTTTCGCCATGTCATAACGATATTTTCCAATAGTGAAATTATTTTTTACAGATACCAAAGGAGGCGGCTTCATAATAATGATTTAATGGTATTGTGACGATATAGTAACTAATAATAATTATTTAACGAGTTAATATAATTTAATTAAAAAATCACATCAAGTATTCATAATAATTAAATAAAATAATTAATTCAAATACACACAACAATTTAATAAAGGACACCACCATGTTACACAAAATAGACAAATCACCGTATTTTATTAAATTCTATAAATTCCATCTACAAGATCTGGTTTTCTCTTATAATATGCAAACAGAATGGCATCATCATCCTTGTATCCAATTGAGTGTATCACCACATAATTCACTCATGAGGGTTGATACCGAAAATGAATCGAGACAAGTACATGGATTCATTATTTCTTCTAATATTAAACATAGATTACACTCGGAAGGGCAACTCTGCTTTAATCTACTGATAGACCTAGCCAATCCACTATGTCATTTATTACTACATCAAATGAGAGGCTCAGATATAGTATACTTAAATCAAGAATCATCCAGTTTAATAGCAAATTACTTTATTAATTGTTTACAGTCAGAAATCTCTCCAGATATTTTCATCTTAAATAACCTTTTAGGTAAAATAGAAGATTGCCATTGTTATCAGGACAAACGAATCATAAAAGCAGCCTCTCTTATTACTGAATTACCGGTTAAATGTATATCTTCTCGTGAAATATCAAACCAACTCTACTTATCCGAAAGCCGATTCTTACATCTATTTAGAGAAAAAATGGGAACTAATTTCCGTAGTTATCTATTATGGAAACGTCTGCATCATGCTATTGATGAGATACATTCATCAGATTCACTGACTTTATTAGCTTGTAATAGTGGATTTTCAGATGGCGCACACTTCAGTCGTACCTGCATGACGCTATATGGATTAAGGCCCTCTGAATTAAAACATGCCAGTAAGAACAGAATTCAACAAGTACAACAAAAATATTTCAATTTATCATCAACATTAACAGGTCTAAATTTTACAAAGAAAAATATCTGTGTTATGAATAAATAATATTTTTGATACATTACCTAAAATAAATAATTTCTATTTATAACCGTTATTATCAAAGCCAATATGTTAGAGATTCTGTATCATTTTATTCCTAATAGCACATTTACTATATTATGCACTCTTAGTAATGATACAGAATTCAGAGTAACACCATCACAATACTACCTAATAAACCATCAATCCACGACAAATAAAACATACAGAGTAAAATATCACTATTCTGTATTAATAATTCATTTTAATGGTACATGCTCTTTCAGATAATTTTCCACCCATTTAGCGACCCGACAAGTGTCTTTATAAGCCCCTAACATCAGTTCAGAACCACGGCTACTCAACCATTTCCGCCCAACGATAAATAACCCAGGATAAGGAGTTTTCCCACCTTCCGCATGACCATTTTTACAAACGAATCCATTAGCATCCACAGCACCGGGAAGCGTTAACCATGCCGTATCATCTTTATACCCCAAACACCAGATAACCGTATCCACCTCATATTGATTGCCGGACGAATCACATAATTTATTGTCTTTTATATCAACTAGCCTATTCGCTATTTTTATACCCCAAGCAGCTAACCGATGGTTTTTCAGGTCACCACAAGGGATAGGATTACGCCGCCGCATAATTTTCCCTACTAAACTGTAATAATTGGCAAATAACAGACCGCTTTTACTTAACCACCAAAAGATATCTTTGCCCAATATTCTATTAGGCAAGAGAGGACGGGAGGAACCGCAAAATAATGTCACCTCCGCAGTTGCTGCCAAATCTTTAGCAATCTGACGACCACTCGCACCATCACCAACGACAGCAACTCGGCTACCCGTTTTAATTTGCTTAGGTTCCCGGTATTGATCTGCTGTAATTTGTTGTATATCTGTAGAAAACCGTTCAGCAAGCGCCGGAATATCAACTAATTGATTAGCCCCTGTTGCATTAACCAAACAAGGCGCATGAAATACTTTTCCATCTTTTGTTTTAACACGATAGCCATCTGTATCATGCTTCACCTCAACCACTTCGGTTTGAGTATGTATCGCAAGGTTATGATGTGAAGCATAGCGCTCAAGGTAATCAGCGACTTCATTTTTATCTGGATAACCTTCTTTAATTCCAGGAAACGGTAAGCCATGAAGTTGAGTCATACCGCGTGAAGTGAATAATAGCATATTATCTGGGCGCCTGCGCCACACATCACCAATACGTGCCTCCCGCTCTAATATGCAGACATTAATATTCTTAGCCGCAAGGATAGCAGCTAAACTTAACCCGGCTTGACCGGCACCCACAATTAAGCAATCCATTTTCATCATGCGTACTCGTTTTTTAATTTGGCATTTGTTTATATTTTATTTCTATCATTATCCCAATCTTAGGACAATGAAAAAATTTACAAAAGAACATTCAATAGATCAAAAAACAACGAACTTCACAAAAATATAAAAGACAATGAAAAAATTTACTTGAATTAACTGGTCATATTCGCACTAAAGTGAATATTTTGAATAAACCAGCTATTTTTAGCATAATTTTAACAATATTGACAAATCCATATAATGATCAAAGCAATAATATAGCCAATTTATTCAATAAAAATAAATTATTAATGACTATCCTTTTTTCCTACGTAACTTATGCTTTATCGCTATAACTTATAATAAGCAAAGATTAATTTATCTACTCTTTACCCTACCGGAGATGAAAAAATGGAAAATATCAAAAATATATATGACGGTATAAAATCTCGTGGCGGAAATCCGTTGAAGTGGTTAATAGCCGATGTCGACCTTCTCTATAAGCTGTCTAAAGAAGAGCAACAAGAATTAAAAACCTGTTTGCTTAAAGACGCTTTTAATTTCCATTATCATAATAACCCTTACTATAAAGATATTTGTGAAAAACAAGGTATTAAACCAGAAGATATCCAGAACTATAATGACTTAGTTCGCATCCCACTAATACCCGTTGCAACTTATAAATCAGCCGAAAGTCACCGTTTATTAAGCAAACCATTATCTGAAATCGAACATGAAATGCGCTCAACGGGTACCAGTGGAATTCCTAGCGTTTATCGTCGTTGCCACGATACGATGGATCATACAGTATTGGCTGTCTATTCCAATTATCGCAGTATGTTCAAAGTATCTGGCGGTGCCGGCCTATGCTTATGCCCGTCAACAGAAGATATTCCAGAAATGGCACTGGTCAAAATCTTTAATTTCCTGACGGGTTTATTAGATACCCGACGCTATATGATTAATCAGGACCACTTCTCCCCAGAAGATGCTTTGAATCAATTAATCCAGTGGAAAGGCAAATTCACCCGGCATTTAATTGGCCCTCCATTCATGATCCATCGTTTTATTACGTTCCTAAAAGAGAATAATACCAAGCTCACTTTAGATCGCGATAGCATGGTAATTACTATGGGCGGCTGGAAACGTTTTACCGGGGATATGATCTCCCGCAGCGAATTGAATGCAGATATCGAAGAATGGATGGGCATTCCTGCTTCCCGAAATCGTGACATGTATGGTCTGGTTGAAGCAAACGTTCTTGCCATCGAAGATGAATATAACCATAAGCATGTTCCTCCTTATATTCATTTCTCCGTCCGTGATCCTAACGATTTAACACGTGAATTACCTGATGGCGAAACCGGACAATTAGTGATCTTAGATCCACTCTCTGTTTCCACTCCCGGCATGTTACTGACAGAAGATTTGGTCTACTTGCGTACCGATCCTAATAAATCCTGGCGTAATTCTCAGCGAATTCAGTTTGTTATGCGTACCGCTGCTGCTAAAGAGTTTGGTTGCTGTGCAGTCAACCTTGAGAGAAGAATGTCAGACGATGAAGGTACTTCAGCTACACCCGCTGTATAAATAGCAAGGTGGAATTATGTTTAACAACATCATTATTGACAACTTTTGCAATCCTGACTGCCAAGGGACGTTATCCGCCCCCACCATTAAACTGGCATTAGGTAACCCTGTATGCGGTGACAAGGTTGATATCGACCTGACACTGAATAACCAAGGCCGGGTAAATAATGCCTGTTTTCGTGCATGGGGATGTACCGCCTCCCTGGCAATGTCTAACCAATTTTGTCGTCATGCTAAAGGTAAGACTCTCGAAGAATTGAATGCATTATCGCCTGAGGGAATAGATGCATTATTAGGCGAGTTAGAACCCGCACAGCAACACTGCCTTGATATGCTGCATAAGCTATTTGAGCAGCTAAAGGGAAAAATATGACAAGTCTATATTTCGACTACAACGCCACAACACCGCTAAGTGTTAAAGCTCAGTTGGCGATTAAAGACGCAATGTCTATTTTTGCTAATCCGTCTAGCCACTACAGCTTAAGCGGCATGGCGAAAAAGTTGCTCACTGACGCTAGAAGATCGATGGCTGCATTGATGGGCACAGTCCCAGAGCAAATCCTATTTACATCAGGGGGAACCGAAAGTAATAACCAAGCCTTATCCAGCTTGTTAGCAACACTTTCCGGTTCGGATCTGTCTGCTCATCATGTTATTAGCTCTTCCATTGAGCATCCGTCTGTTCTGGCACCGTTACTCTGGTATCAGCAACGCGGGCTCCAGCTAACGCTGATCAATCCCGATAATCAAGGGCGGATCAGTGTACAAAGTATCCAGGAAAACCTACGGCCACAAACACGTCTGATCACATTGATGGCGATTAACAACGAAACCGGCGTGATCCAGCCCTATGAAGCGGTCGCTTCTTTAGCAAAAGAGGCCGGTGTTTATCTACATATCGATGCAGTACAGGCTATTGGTAAGCTTCCTTTTAGCTGTGACACACTTTCCGGCGTAACGACCGTATCTTTCTCCGGCCATAAGTTTAACGGCCCGAAAGGTATTGGCGGGCTCTACCATGCACCAAGTATTCAATTAAATCCCTTGCTACATGGTGGAGGGCAAGAACAAGGAGTACGCAGCGGCACTGAGAACACCTTAGGACTTGCTGGACTAGCGGCAGCAGCTAAAGAATCACTGAACGGCTTGCAAGGACGCTTCAATACTTACAAAACGCTCAGAACAACCTTGCTATCTCTGTTAGATCAATATCATGTTAACTACCTGATTAATGGTAATACCAATCCAGCGTTTCAGGCACCTTGGACTCTCAATTTAAGTTTCCCTGGTATTCGTGCTGAATCGCTAGCCAGCAGGCTAGATTTACGTTACGGCATCTCTTTATCCTTAGGATCAGCCTGTAGCAATAACAAATCAACACAACGTTCTCATGTTCTGGCTGCTATGAGGCTCCCCGATGATCGTATTGATAGTGCGGTACGCATCAGTTTCGGATATACCACAAGCCAAGATGATATTGAGATATTGGCTAGCGCTATCAAACAAGAAACATATAACTTACTTAAAATTTCAGGGAAATCTTTAATCACCCAGGAATAATAGCAAAACGATATTTAAAAAACGGGGTGGCAGGAATAACGCATTTATTAATTGGTACCTATACCCTATGGATTTCAAGATGCATCGCGACGGCAAGGGAGCGAATCCCCAGGAGCATAGATAACGATGTGACCGGGGTGAGTGAGTGCAGCCAACAAAGAGGCAACTTGAAAGATAACGGGTATATATTCCTGCACCTAAGCTCCGCCAGTACTGTTTAAATTTTTAGGGGACATTAATATGAAACTATTTGAATTACTTCAATCTCAAATTACTGAATTAACTGATATCGAACCAGAAGATATTACTCTTGACACCCTGCTTGATGATATTCATCTGGTGAGTCTGGATTTTGTTTCTATTCAGGTTGCTTTAAAAAGAGAAATGGGAATTCAACTGAATTTCGATAAGTTCCAGCGAGATAATACGACGACAATCGGTGATTTCGTCAATTATGTCAGTGAATTAACAAAATAATCATCACCAATGCACTTGGATGTTAGCTGTCTATGACGATATCACAATGCAGCTAACATTCATTTTTATGATGCTTTTATCTGCCAATCCTATTATTTGGTTGTATTAAAAATAAAGCATGTCACCAGGAAATAAATTTTGGAGATAATGTTTCATGAATATTCAAACAGGCTATCACCGCGTTGCCGTCACAGGCTATGGTTCTATCTGTTCGCTTGGGCAAAATACCCAAGAAATTTGGGATGCAATTCTAAGCTACCGTGTAGGCTACAAAAAGGAGGACCACCCAGACGCTTCTGTCGTAGCAAAGTTTTTCGGCAATATCCCTTTTTCTCCTGATGTCTCTCGGTTTTCCAAAAAGTTATTAAAGAACCTGCCCAAATTCAGCAAACTTGGGCTGATTGCTGCGGATGAAGCAATCAAGATGGCATTTGGTCACGATAAAGCCGCTCTTGACGAAAATTATTCTCCTTTTGAACGCGGCGTCATTTTTGGCACTGGTTGGGGTGGAGAAGATGCAACCGTTGAAAACAGCCATTCCTATGCTGATCAAGGCATTGCTTCACCTATGACCAATATTATGTCTATGCACAGCGTAGGGACAGCGGCAATTTCAATGAACTGGAATTTACGAGGATATCAAAATACCCCGGTTGCAGCTTGTGCAACTGGCAGTATGGCGATAGGTGATGCGTTTGAACTTATCCGCAGTGGACGCACTAAAATGATGCTAGCAGGGGGCGGTGAAAGCATCAGAGATCCATTCATTGTTTGGAGTATCGACATTCTTGGAGCATTGAGTAAAGAACAGGAATCTGTCGAAAATGCCTGCTGCCCATTCAGTAAAGATCGTAGTGGTTTTGTTATGTCGGAGGGTGCCGCAATATTATGCCTTGAAGACTATGACAGCGCTGTTGCCAGGGGAGCAAAAATACTGGCGGAAGTGATTGGCTATGGCAATAACTCTGATGCGTCAGATATGACAGCCCCGGCACCAGATTGCAAAGGACGGGTCATGGCGATTCAGATGGCGCTGGAACAGGCCAAGCTCTCCACCTCAGATATTCACTATATTAATGCTCATGGGACATCAACCCCATTAAACGACATTAACGAAACCGATGTTCTAAAAATAAGCCTGGGCGAGCACGCTTATCGTATCCCTATTTCCAGTACAAAATCCTATACAGGCCATCTTATTGCCGGAGCCGGAGCAATTGAATCCATTTTCTGTCTCAAAGCGATAGAGACAGCAACGATTCCCGCAACGATGCACTTGAATAATCCTGATCCGCTATGCGATCTGGATTATGTCCCCAATATCCACCGAACTCACCAAATTGTTGACACTGCTTTAAATGTTAACTACGGATTTGGTGGCACAAACTGTGCACTTATTTTCAGGAAAGCCGACAGATGAACGTTCAATTTCGTAAAGAAGATCTCAGTCAATGGGCTAAATTCTCTGGCGACTACAATCCTATCCATTTTGATGAGAAAATCGCTAGAGAAGTCGGGTTGGGTGGTATTGCAGTACACGGCATGCTGGCAATGATCCCGCTCAAAAGCGGATATGATTACCTGTCACAACCAAATGGGGAAATGGGCAGACAGTGGCACGTTAATTTACGCAATCCCGTACCTCTGGATGCCTGCTATTGCGTCAAAACTAAGCACACTGACCGAAATGGGAAAACGACCTTTAATCTGCAAGACGAAACAACCAACCTGAAACCTCTAGTTGGTCACTATAGTTGTTTCGATTTTTCACAAAAAACTAGCTTTCCCGAAAAACCACGTTGCCAAGTTCCCATACAAGAGACAATAAAAAAATCCATCGAATTTAAACATACCTTTCCGGAAGTCAATGAATTCTGGATCTTTCTTGATGCTCTGATGTTTTATCTTTTTATGCAGCAAAGTGCCAAAACTGCACTAGCAACAGAATTTAAAACCTATTTTGGCAAACAAGAACATGATGAAACATGCCTCAAAGATCTCATTGTTTTGCATGTTATGCACACTGTGAGTTTCTCTCCAGCGCTGCTTAATCGCCAAATCCCAGATGAAATGCCAAATATCGAATATACGATCCTACCAAAAGATACATTCGACGTTGATGGTTCGTTATACGGTACGTTGGAAATCCCAATCTGGCTGAATGGCGAAATCTCTTTAGTTGTTGAGATGAGTCTGATGGGAACAACAAAAAGAAAGCAGATTGCCAACTAAGATTTGATGAATGCGGTATTGGCAAACGGATGGCAAAAATTTAGAGGAATAACTTAATGAGTATCAGCACCCCTTGGGTTTTTATTTCAGGAGGATCACGTGGTATCGGCAAAGGCATAGTAAAAATGCTGGCTGCTCAGAACTATCACGTGGTTTTTACCTATAAATCAAGCACAAATGAAGCTCAAACATTATGTCAGGAAATTGAACAGCAAGGTTATCGCTGTGAGGGCTATCAATGTGATGTCTCAAACGCCGAAGAAGTCAAAACATTGTCAACAGAGCTTGTCTCACAATATGGCTCTCCCTATGCCATCATCAATAACGCCGGAATTACACAAGATGCATTACTGATAAATATGAAAGAAGAAGAGTGGCACAATGTAATTTCTACCAATCTTTCTTCTGTTTATTTAGTCAATCACGCTTTTCTCCCTGAAATGATTACTGCGGGAGAAGGCTGCATTATCCACATGAGCTCAGTCACTGCGTTTAAAGCCAACTCAGGGCAAGTTAACTACGCTGCAACCAAAGCCGCTATGATCGGTATTACCCGCTCGTTAGCGGTTGAAGTTGGCCGATTTAATGTTCGAGTCAATACCGTTGCGCCAGGCTTGATTGATACTGAAATGTTGGATCATATCCCTGCATCACACAGGAAAAAACTATTATCTACCATTCCATTGGGCCGTTTAGGTTCAGTGGAAGATATTGCTCTGGCAATCAATTTCCTGCTCAGCCCCGGAGGACGCTACATCACCGGGCAAACATTCGTTATTGATGGAGGAATGACTGCCTGAGTCAGTTAAATAATTAACATCAATGGCTTCGTATCCCTATTCTGTGATTATTTGTACCCAGATAAATGTTCTGGGTACTGACACAAAATACTGTTAATCATTACCAGATAGACAATCCAGCCTCTCTGATAAATGTTAATAACGATAATAAACAATTTTAATATTAAATCATGCTCTTGGCGTTAAGTGCTAAATATTAGCAATTTTCATTTTATCAGATGAGAAGGGCTTGACCTTGTAGTCGACTCCAAGGTGTTTAATCAAATATAAGCACATTAATTAAGACAAATTTATTTTTAATCACTGTGATGGGAGAGAACACATGACCGGAGAAATACAACCCCCTCCGCTTAATGAGAAAAAGTCAAAACGTAAGTTAGCACTGATCCTCGCAACTCTCTTATTTGTTTTTGCCGGGTTAGGTTACTTCACCTATTGGCTTATTTCATTACGTCATTATCAAGCAACTGATGATGCTTATGTTGTTGGTAATCAGGTACAAGTAATGGCCCAGATCACCGGCAGCGTAACCGCTATTTATGCTGATAATACCGACTTCGTTCAGCAAGGCGATATTTTGCTACGTTTAGACTCTATTGATGCGGAACATGCTTTTGAGCGAGCGAAAAATATATTGGCTAATAATGTCAGACAAACTCACCAAACCATTATTGATAATGAAAAACTATTGGCTAATATTGCGCTCAAACAAACGGCATTACAACAGGCTCAGGATGATTTAAAACGACGTGAACATCTGGGACTCACAGGTGCTATCGCCAAAGAAAATCTGATTCATTCCCGCAATAGCGTGCAAGTGGCAAAATCTGAGCTAAATATTGCCCGACAACAATATTATGCTAACAAAGCACTAGTTATAGACACCCCATTAAATCAACAACCTGCCATTAAACTGGCCGCTTCTCAACTCCGCGATGCATGGTTAACCTTACAGCGCACCCAGATTGTAGCGCCGGTAACAGGATACGTTTCACGCCGCAGTGTTCAAGTAGGCTCACAAATAAAAAGTGGCGCTCCATTGATGGTTATCGTACCCGCTGACCAACTTTGGGTCGAAGCTAACTTTAAAGAAGTTCAACTCGCCAATGTCCGTATTGGTCAATCCGTAACACTGATTAGCGATTTCTATGGCAATGATGTCATTTATAGAGGTCAGATCGTTGGTCTTGATATGGGAACTGGCAGTGCATTTTCTTTATTACCAGCACAAAATGCCACCGGTAACTGGATCAAAGTGGTTCAACGTTTACCTGTCCGTGTTGAACTAGAAGCACAACAACTTATCGATCATCCCTTACGCATCGGTTTATCCATGCACGCCACGGTTGATACCCGAAATCGGGATGGTCTGGTGCTTGCCGACACGCCTCGTAATCGCATTGTTTATGAAACCAACATCTTAACTTACAACACCGGAGAAATTGATCAGCTAATTAACGAAATCATTCAAGTTAATACCAGTCAAAATAAGTGAGGTTAACATGCTCAAAGAGCCATTATCAGGAGCCAAACTTGGCTGGCTAACCCTGGCTTTAGCATTAGCCGCTTTTTTACAAATATTGGATCTGACTATTGCTAACGTTGCAATATCAACAATTGCTGGAGATCTGGGTTCATCAGTATCACAAGGTACTTGGGTAATTACTTCATTTGCTGTTGCTAACGCGATCTCTATTCCATTAACTGGCTGGTTAGCAAAACGGTTCGGGGAAGTCCGGGTTTTCTTAATTTCAATGATCTTGTTTGTGATCACTTCCTGGTTATGTGGTATTGCTAATAGCTTGGAAATGTTGATCATTTCCCGCGTTCTACAAGGTATCTCAGCCGGGCCAATTATGCCCCTTTCGCAAAGTTTGCTACTCAACAACTATCCTCCGCTAAAACGCAATATGGCATTGGCACTGTGGTCAATGACTATCGTTATCGCTCCGGTTTGTGGTCCGATACTCGGCGGTTGGATCAGCGACAATTACCATTGGGGATGGATCTTTCTCATCAATGTTCCAGTTGGCTTTGCTGCCATTGCTATCACCTGGATGCTGTTAAAAGACCGGGAAACTGAAACAACGGCTAGGTCAATTGATATCGTAGGACTAATTTTATTGGTCATCGGTGTTGGTTGTTTTCAGCTATTGCTTGATAGAGGAAAAGAGCTTGACTGGTTCAACTCAACAGAAATTATTGCATTAGCCATTATCGCAGTTATTGCCATAACTTTCCTGATCATCTGGGAATTCACCGATGATGATCCGATCATTGATTTATCACTATTTAAATCACGTAATTTTACTATCGGTACTTTATGTATCAGTTTGGCTTTCCTACTCCATATAGGCACTCTGGTTTTGCAGCCTCAACTATTGCAAATGGTATTTGGTTATACAGCCACTTGGGCAGGATTGGTCATGGCTCCATTAGGAATAGTGCCGATAATGCTCGTTCCACTCATTGGTCGTTTTAGTTCAAAAATTGATATGCGTTATTTAGTTATGTTTAGCTTTATCATTTTTGCACTCTGTTTCTTTTGGAGAACGAATACCTTTGAGCTATCAATGGACTTTGCCACCGCTGCCTGGCCACAATTTATTCAGGGCTTTGCTATCGCCTGTTTAATTATGCCACTAACAGCCATTATATTATCTGACGTTGAACCCGCTAAAATCGCCTCTGCTGGTAGCTTGTTCAACTTTTTACGCACGCTGGCAACATCCGTAGGTACTTCAATTACCACCACCATGTGGTCCCGTCGCGAAGCTGTCCACCACGTTCAGTTAACTGAATCGATAACTCCCCATAATCCTATTGCTCAACAAGCCTATGAAAAAATGGAACAACTAGGGATGTCACACGCCCAAGTCAGTCACTCTCTGGCACGTGAAATCACTAATCAGGGATTGATTATTGCTGCTAACGAGATTTATTGGCTATTTGGCTTTATTTTTCTGATCTTGCTGATCTTTATCTGGTTGGCAAAACCCACTGTTGGAGAAAAGAAATAGCACAATAATCAAAGAATTTATTATAGAGCTCTTTCCAATGGAACCTAGGCGAATATTAAATCTTGTCAAAATAGCACCTTATCCAGGCGCTATTTTGTCGTTTTATAGAACATGTTTTTTCATTACCAAGACACCGATCAACCTCCGGCTGCTTCAGACGCCTGGCACATTAAAAAGAATTTAAACGCGGGGGTATCCGTCTCATCGTGATACGCATAGCCTAATGCATCAAGATGACGCTCAAAACGCACTTCCGCTCCTGACAATTCAAATGCAGCTAATACCCGGCCATAATCTGTACCATAATTGCGATAATGGAATAACGTAATATTCCAGTGAGTTCCCAAAGTTTGTAAGAACTTGAGCAAAGCCCCTGGCGATTCAGGAAATTCAAAACTAAACAAGCGCTCTTTCAATGGCTTAGATGGACGACCGCCGATCATATAACGAACATGTAATTTCGCCATTTCATCATCTGAAAGATCAGCAACCTGATATCCTGCGGTACGTAATTCCTCGATAATTTCCCGCCGTTCCACCTCACCACGACTCAGGCGAACACCAACGAAAAGACAAGCCTGATCAGGATCTGCATCCGTATAACGATAATTAAACTCTGTTACCACCCGATCGCCCAATTTCTGGCAAAAACTCAGGAAACCCCCTTTCTGTTCAGGAATAGTCACTGCCAGCAATGCTTCCCGCTGCTCGCCCAATTCACAACGCTCAGAGACATAGCGTAACCCGTGGAAGCTTACGTTAGCGCCAGAAAGAATATGTGCCAGTCGTTCACCTTTAAGCTGATGCTGCTGAACATACTTTTTCAATCCAGCTAGCGCCAATGCACCGGATGGCTCAGCAATCGCACGTACATCTTCAAACAGATCTTTTACCGCCGCACAAATAGCATCACTGTCTACCGTGATAACATCATCCACATATTGCTGACACAAACGAAATGTTTCATCACCGATACGCTTAACAGCAACACCCTCAGCAAATAAGCCAACTCGTGGTAAATCTACCGGATGTCCAGCTTCCATTGCCGCTTTCAGGCAAGCTGAATCTTCCGCTTCCACCCCAATGATTTTAATTTCTGGCATCAGTTGCTTAATCAACACTGCCACTCCAGCAATCAAGCCACCACCACCAACAGGTACAAAGATGCGATCCAAGCGCACATCCTGTTGCAAAAGTTCCATCGCCAGTGTTGCCTGACCTGCGATTACAGCGGGATGATCAAACGGAGGAATAAAGGTATAGCCCTCCTGTTGTGCCATTTCTATTGCTTTAGCTTTAGCCTCATCAAAATTAGCACCATACAACAGAGCCTTGCCACCGAAACTACGGACTGCATCGACTTTAATATCCGCGGTAGTAACCGGCATAACAATCAGAGATTTTATTCCCAAACGATTGGCAGAAAGTGCAACCCCCTGAGCATGGTTACCGGCTGACGCAGTAATCACTCCCCGGTTTTTTTGTTCCTCAGTCAAACCTGCAATCATGGCATACGCACCACGGAGCTTGAAACTGTGAACAGGTTGCCGATCTTCCCGCTTTACCAAAATAGTATTTCCTAAGCGGGCAGAAATTTTCTCCATTTCCTGCAAGGGCGTCACCTGAGCAACTTCATAAACCGGCGTACTTAATGCCGCTTTCAAATACTCTGCACCATTTGGTGCGGAAGTTAAGGGAAGAAATGCAGCCATGCGATTATCCCCCTAACTTAGATTTATCACGGACAGCCCCTTTATCCGCACTGGTCGCCAATGAAGCATAAGCTCTCAGGGCAAACGATACCTGACGTTCACGAGCTTTCGGTGTCCACGCTTTGTCTCCGCGGGCAAATTCCACTTCTTTACGGGTAGCAAGTACCCTTTCATCTATATCAAGTCGAATTTTCCGCCGTGGAATATCAATATCAATGATATCGCCATCTTGAACCAAACCGATTAGCCCCCCATTAGCCGCTTCCGGAGAAACATGACCGATCGACAAACCCGAGGTACCACCAGAAAAACGCCCATCGGTAATCAATGCACAACTTTTACCTAACCCCATAGATTTTAGATAAGTCGTCGGATACAACATTTCCTGCATGCCAGGCCCACCTTTTGGCCCTTCATAACGAATGACCACTACATCACCAGCAACGACTTTTCCACCCAAGATCGCATCAACCGCATCTTCCTGACTTTCGTAAACTTTGGCTGGCCCACGGAACGTCAAACTGCCCTCATCAACCCCGGCAGTTTTTACAATACAACCATCTATAGCCAAATTACCAAATAGAACAGCAAGACCACCATCCCGACTATAGGCATGTTCAATGTCGCGAATACACCCTTCTACACGGTCAGTATCCAACGAAGGCCAGCGACAATCTTGTGAAAATGCCTGAGTAGTACGGATACCCGCAGGACCTGCCGAATACATCTCCTTCACTGACTCATCTACCATCTGCATCACATCGTACTGATTAAGCGTTTGTAACAAATCCAGACCTAAAACATTTTTAACCTGACGATTCAGCAAACCCGCTCTATCCAGCTCACCTAAAATACCGATCACACCACCAGCACGATGAACATCTTCCATATGGTATTTTTGTGTACTTGGTGCAACTTTACATAGATGAGGGATCTGACGAGACAAACGATCAATATCCGCCATAGTGAAATCAACCTCCCCTTCCTGCGCCGCAGCCAGTAAGTGAAGCACAGTATTTGTTGAACCACCCATTGCAATATCCAACATCATCGCATTTTCAAATGCGGCTTTCGTTGCAATACTACGCGGCAGAGCACTGTCATCATTTTGTTCATAATAACGCTTAGTCAATTCAACAATGCGCTTGCCTGCATTCAGAAACAGCACTTTACGATCTGCATGAGTAGCCAGCAATGAGCCATTCCCCGGTTGAGACAAACCCAGTGCTTCTGTCAGACAATTCATAGAGTTAGCAGTAAACATGCCTGAGCATGAACCGCAGGTTGGGCAAGCTGAGCGCTCAATCTGATTGCTATCCTCATCACTGACTTTCGGGTTCGCGCCTTGGATCATTGCATCGATCAGATCCAATTTAATAATCTGATCTGACAATTTAGTTTTACCTGCCTCCATAGGACCACCGGAAACAAAAATCACCGGAATGTTCAGACGTAGTGCTGCCATCAGCATTCCTGGTGTAATTTTGTCACAATTGGAAATACACACCATAGCGTCCGCACAATGTGCATTCACCATATATTCAACAGAATCAGCGATCAATTCACGTGACGGCAGAGAATAGAGCATACCACCATGCCCCATTGCGATACCGTCATCCACCGCTATAGTATTGAACTCTTTTGCAACACCGCCTGATGCTTCAATCTGTTCCGCAACCAGTTTACCTAAGTCCCGCAAATGAACATGCCCTGGAACAAACTGAGTAAATGAGTTAACTACTGCAATAATCGGTTTACCGAAATCTGCATCGGTCATCCCTGTCGCGCGCCATAAAGCGCGAGCTCCTGCCATATTGCGGCCATGAGTCGTAGTGGCAGAACGGTACTTAGGCATTATCTTCACTCCCGTGTTATCAAAACAGGCGGGGAACGAACCGCCCGTTAAATTATTTATAGTTCTATTAAGGATTGACTGGATCTAGCCAGCCCCATTTATCATCTGTTGTGCCATCAAACAAGCCAAAGAAAGCTTGTTGAATTTTTTTGGTAATAGGTCCACATCTACCGATACCAACCTGAATATCATCAACACTGCGAACGGGTGTGATTTCAGCCGCTGTGCCAGACATAAAAACTTCATCAGCCAGGTACAGTGATTCGCGAGACAATACCTGCTCACGCACTTCCAGCCCTAAATCTTTCGCCAGTTTGATAATGGCATCACGAGTAATTCCTGGTAATGCAGCGGAGGTAAATGGTGGGGTAAATAATATGCCATCTTTTACTTCAAATAGATTTTCACCCGCTCCCTCAGAAATATAACCAGAAACATCCAGTGCAATACCTTCCTGATACCCACGACGACGAGCTTCACTACCCACTAAAAGCGAAGACAGGTAGTTACCACCGGCTTTAGCCGCAGTTGGCATTGTGTTTGGTGCCGCACGATTCCATGAAGAAACCATCGCATCAATTCCTTGATCTAATGCGCCTTCTCCCAAATAAGCTCCCCACGGAAAGGCGGCAATAATGACATCAGTTTTATAGCCGGCAGGTGGATTAACCCCCATACCAACATCACCGATAAAGACCAATGGACGTATATAAGCACTGACTAAATTATTTTTACGAAGAGTTGCCCGACACGCCTCCATTAATTCATCGACACTCTGGTTCAACGGCATACGATAAATCTTTGCAGAATCATGTAAACGCTGCATATGCTCACGATGGCGGAAAACCACTGGCCCTTTATGAGAGTCATAACAGCGAATTCCCTCAAAAACAGATGTACCGTAATGTAAAGCATGGGACATCACGTGAACTTTAGCATCTGCCCAAGGAACCATCTCACCATTGAACCAAATGTAATCGGATTGCTTCGTCATTCTCTTATTCCTTTATTTCTACGTTATGCACGTATGAGTTGTGATTTTTGTTGCAGGATCTTGACACCAGCGACATCCACTAATTTAGTCAGTTGTGAAGACAACAAATTAACCGGTTTTTGGCTGGCAACAATTAATTCGATATTAACATTATCGCCATCCATTGTTTGATCCATATTCATTGAACATATCTGAAATCCACGATGACGCGTTACCCGTAAGATACGCTCTAATATTTCAGGACGGAAACGAGCATGGATTGCAAGTTGATGCTGCATCATAATGATTTCTCCAACATAGTTTCATTGCTTGCACCGGGAGGAACTAACGGCCAAACGTTCTCTAATTCCTCAATAGATACCTGTAATAAATAGGGGCCCTTACTGCTGAATAATGCATTCAGCGCTTCATCAATCTGTGATTTATCTGTGATATGTTGCCCAGGAATACCAAAAGCTTTCGCTAATGTGACAAAATCGGGGTTATCTGTTAATGTCGTTTCACTATATCGCTTATCAAAAAACAGCTCCTGCCATTGCCGCACCATTCCCAATCGCTGGTTATCCAACAATAAAATTTTTACTGGTAATTGCTTGCGTTTAATTGTCCCCAATTCTTGAACATTCATCATGAAAGAGCCATCTCCAGATACACAAATCACCATATCTTCCGGTCGAGCAATCTGAGCGCCAATTGCAGCAGGGATACCAAATCCCATTGAGCCCAATCCACTAGACGTAATGAAATTTTCAGGCCCATCAAAAGTCATATGCTGAGCAGTCCACATTTGATGCTGTCCAACATCGGTAGTAATAACCGTATTAAATGTTTTACGATCTGAAACCTGCTTCAATAACCAAGGCGCATAGATACTCTCCCCTTGATGGTCATAACACCAAGGATATTCAGCTTTCAGATACTTAACTTCCTGTTGCCAGGGCATAATTGACAATGGCTGTTGCAAACGGGGCAATAATACCTTTACATCCCCCAGTAACGACACATGAGCCTGACGTAATTTACCCAACTCTGCCGGATCGATATCCAGATGAATGATTTTTGCACACGGAGCAAAAGTATTAAGTTTGCCAGTCACACGATCATCAAAACGAGCACCTACAGCAATCAACAAATCACATGACTGAACGGCAAGATTGGCCGCTTTCGAACCATGCATCCCAAGCATTCCCAGATAACATGGATGTTCTGAATCGGCAGCCCCCAAGCCTTTCAACGTAGAAGCAACCGGCATACCTGTTTCCACAACAAAATCTCGCAGAATAGAAACTGCTTGAGACATCCCTACTCCACCACCGACATACAACACTGGCTTTGCCGCAGTCGCAATCATTTTCCGAGCTTGTTCTAATTCACTTTCCGAGCAGGGCTCCTTTTGCTCAACGGGTACCAAATGTGGTACCAAATTCCCCTCTTTCAACTGAATATCTTTAGGAATATCAATCAAAACTGGGCCAGGTCGACCACTAGTGGCAATAGAAAAGGCTTCCGCCATAATTTGAGGTAAATCTTCCAGTGAGTCCACTAAGAAACTGTGTTTAGTACAAGCAAGGGAGAGGCCTAAAATATCGACTTCTTGGAAGGCATCAGTTCCAATCAATTCAGAACCAACTTGACCAGTGATAGCAACAATAGGAACAGAATCTAACAATGCATCGGCTAATCCAGTGATTAAGTTTGTTGCTCCCGGTCCCGATGTAGCGATACAAACTCCCGGCTTACCACTGGCTCTCGCATAACCGATTGCAGCCATAGCTGCCCCCTGTTCATGCCGACAAAGCAAATGCTCCACCCCACCATCGTACAAGGCATCATAAACCGGCATGATCGTACCACCAGGGTAGCCAAAAACCTTATCAACCCCTTGCGTTCGTAATACCTTTACAACCCACTGCGCCCCGTTCATTTTTCATATCCCCTGTGTTTACCCTGTGAGACAAAATTTTGTTCTGTTGTATGTTTCCGTCTCTACCGGATTTTGCTTGCCGAAAAAAAACCCCCGCGCCTTTCGGTGCGGGGGTCTTCGAGAGATCTGGCTGTTATTCTAAGCCGTTCTTCGTCCAAGTGCAGCCCCGCACGGTGGGATAATAATCACCACCACGCTGACAATAATTAGGCTAATCACTAGGACAAATGTGCTCATAATCTTGGTCGTTTAACTGGTTTGTTTAATCTATATTTAAGAGTTATCACGTTCTTCATAGCTTGACAACATTTATTTTGTTTTATTACTCGATATAAAAAAATACTATTTATTTTCAATTAAATACTTGTTATATGGATTATTTATCCAGTAAATAAACCGATTTAAGTGATAAAAACTAACTGATTAGATATAAACAAAACAACACATTAATAGATAACATAAAAAACAAATCATCCGACTATAATCAAAAATAAAGAGCTTGTTATTAATCACTTGAGTAACAAAAGCTTCTCATTAAAAATAAAGCATGATGATATAACATACTAAATTCATCCACTGTAAAAATATATATAAGTTTGAATTTAAATTAAATTCAACCAATAAAAAATCAATCTAAAAACATAACCAAAATAATAAAAAAACCTCAAAACAAGAATATAAAGATAATAGATACAATGAGTTAAACATTAAAATAATAAAAATTAAACCATTTAAATCAATAAAATAAAAATTATTTGATTTAAATTCCAAAATAAAATTTTTATAGTTGCTTCGAAAAATATTTATTAGAGCCGCTTCGCAAAAAAATAATAGAAAACTATTTATTATCTAATTTCAGTCCATCATATACGCTTTCTTACTAAGGAGAATAGGATGGCCCTCGCTGTTATTTATACCCGAGCGACTATAGGTATTCACGCCCCTATTGTTACCGTTGAAGCGCATATTAGTAATGGTTTACCTGGATTAACCCTAGTTGGTTTGCCTGAAACAGCCGTAAAAGAAGCAAGAGATCGTGTCAGAAGCGCGTTGATCAACAGCGGGTTTACCTATCCGCCTAAAAGAATCACCGTCAATCTTGCACCCGCAGATCTTCCCAAAGAAGGTGGCCGTTATGATTTGCCAATCGCTATCGCTATTTTAGCCGCTTCAGAACAAATACCTACCGATAAACTAAGTCATTACGAATTTCTTGGTGAACTCGCTCTATCCGGGGGTTTACGGAAAGTTAACGGCGCAATTCCAGCCGCACTCAGCGCAGGAGAAGCAGGAAGACAACTTATTCTACCAACAGAAAACGCAATAGAGCTGGCAATTTTATCTCAGAATGAAACGTTAATGACAGAACATCTCTTGCATATCTGCCACTTTCTTCAGGGAGAACAACAACTGCTGACAGCACCAATCCAACATGAATCCTTAACAGAACCATCACAACCGGATCTACAGGATATTATTGGCCAGGAACAAGCAAAACGCGCCCTAGAAATCACAGCCGCTGGCGGACATAATCTTTTGCTACTTGGCCCTCCAGGGACAGGAAAAACAATGTTGGCAAGCCGGCTATGTAGTCTATTACCACCATTAACAAACAAAGAGGCCCTTGAGATTGCCGCTATCAATAGCTTGGTGGATACCTACCTTCCACCTGAACAATGGCATACACGCCCATTTAGAGCGCCTCATCACAGTTCTTCAATGGCAGCTCTAGTCGGCGGCGGTGGACTTCCAAAACCTGGTGAAATTTCACTTGCTCACAACGGCGTGCTATTTCTAGATGAACTACCTGAATTTGAACGCAGAGTCCTTGATGCTCTCAGAGAACCGCTGGAATCAGGGGAAATAATTATCTCCCGAGCCAGAGCAAAAGTTTGTTTTCCTGCCCAAGTTCAATTGATAGCAGCAATGAATCCTAGCCCTACAGGCTATCATCAGGGCATTAAAAATCGAAGTAGTCCTCAGCAAATACTTCGATACCTAGCGAAACTTTCTGGTCCTTTCTTGGATCGTTTTGATCTCTCAATTGAAGTTCCCCTGTTACCCATTGGAACATTGAGTAGCCCTGTTAGACCAAGCGAAAGCAGCAAAGATGTAAGATTAAGAGTACTAGCAGCACGAGAAATACAACTAAAACGGTGTGGAAAAATTAATGCTCATCTGAATAGTAAAGAGACAGAGACATTTTGTAAGCTCAAACCTGACGATGCTGTATTTCTAGAACAAACTCTAATAAAACTAGGGCTTTCAATCCGAGCATGGCACCGAATTCTGAAAACATCCCGGACACTTGCCGACTTAGAAGAAAAAAAAGAGATAGAAAAACCACATATCATGGAAGCCTTAAGCTATCGCAGTATGGACAGATTATTAATACAATTACAAAAACAATCAGGTTAGCAATGAAAAAGGGGCAAAGCCCCTAATATTCATAACTTGTGATAATATTAATCATCGGTGTCGGTATAGTCATCAGAAGCATCGATCTGGGGCTTACCGCCTGAAAGAGTATGAAAACGCTTTGGACGACTAATCTTTGCAAGATATTTGGTCCATACTTTTTCTTCTATTGTCACAGGCTGCCGTTCACCCCGGCAAACAGCAACAAACAGCTCTTCTACTTCTGTTTGAGGCTCGCGTTTACCAAGATCTAACTCATTGAACGCATAACCATGGCGCTCTAGCAATTGCGCCTCTTTAATGGTGAAATCGCCATGGCGGGAGAACCCGCGAGGATAATTTTTGTTATCAAAAAAACGATTAGTCGTGATGAAGCTTTCGGCCATCTGACACACTCCTAATTCTAGTATTGTTACTATCATGCCAATTATGGCGCGGAGTATTAGATAGGCCTAGCGTTCTGTAAAACAAAAAATTTAAATCTTAACGATAAATATTATTGGAGATATATGTGGACACTGAATTACTGAAAACCTTCTTGGAAGTCAGTAAAACTCGTCACTTTGGGAGGGCAGCCGAATCACTGTACCTGACACAATCAGCAGTTAGCTTTCGCATACGCCAACTAGAAAATCAATTAGGTACTCATCTTTTCACTCGCCACCGCAATAACATCCGTCTTACAGCAGCAGGAGAGCGCCTTATTCCCTATGCAGAATCACTGATGAGCACCTGGCAATTGGCTAAAAAAGAGATAATGCATGCTTCTCAACATATTGAATTAACAATTGGTGCCACTGCATCACTATGGGAAGCATATTTAACTTCCTGGTTACAAGGCTTCTATAAAAAACATCAGGACTTAAGATTGGAATCCCGGGTTTCTACACGGCAATCCCTTGTTAAACAGCTTCATTCACGTGAGTTAGATCTATTGATCACTACCGAACCACCCAAAATGGATGAGTTCCAAAGCCTATTATTAGGAAATATTTGCTTGAAGTTATTAACAACAGAAGAAAATCTGAAATACCAAATTAAAAATTACATCAAGCTAGAATGGGGAGCTGATTTCCATCATCAGGAACAACGGATTTTAAAAAGTGAGCAGTTACCCACCATCACAACCACTTCAGCACATATAGCCCGCCAACTACTCAATAGCGTAAGAGGAGCCGCCTTCTTACCAATACACTGGCAAAATGAATATCCAGAGCTGGTCTCCTATCCAAATACTGAACTAATTGAACGCCCATTATATGCCATATGGCTACAAAAGAATGATCAGCAAGCATTCATTCAACAGTTATTAAAAATACCTATCATACATACTCCTACAAGAGGTTAAGAAGCATCCATGTAAATCATTTAATTAGCAAATATATGTTCTGCAAAATTTATGGATAGCAATACTATACGAAAACAGGAATGAAAATAGTAAAGGAGAAAGAAATTTCAGATCGAGCATAAGGGTGGGATTACTTTTGCTATCTTCCCACATATAGCTCCTATTTACTAAGTAATCCTTACGTATAGTATAACCTGAATCAGACGTAGTGTTCCCACCTTATCGTTTTAGGTATCCTCTCCTTCAAACCGAACTTTTCTTAAGAAGAAAATTTTCACAATCAAAATATTAGCTAAGATCTATTCGTATATATCCTCTAGACACTTAGTTCAGAAGGACTTTAACTAACCCAAATTCTGGATAAGAAATTGACGAGAAACCTGTTCCAGGAGCAAAGTTTTGGTGCCACTATGCAGTTATCTGACTCAATTAAAAGGCAAACCCATAGGAATTTTGCTTCGATTGATTCCACCAGTTTGCGGGTTTGTCATAACATCCGTATTCCCCGTCATCTTTACGCCGACAAGGAGTATCTCAGTCAGGAGCTCGCTGACGATTTAGCCAAAACCAGTGTCACTTTCATCACGAAAAAGCGCCGAAACATGAAAGAGTGTATGCAAGCTGAGTGGGATAAATTCAGGATAGAGAGAGTGGCAGGCCCACCGAAGTCTGCTGTCGGAAGCGGGCTTCAAACCCCCTCAAGCGGCTGCCGTAAAGAGCGGTAGTCGTGAGCGTTGAGGTCAAAGTGCGAACAATAGTTCAGCAAGTAGGATACAAAGAGACGAGTAAAACCGAACCCATGTGGACGCGTCGTAAAGAAGAGATTTGAAATCAAAACTAGGCGTTTCTATCTTCCGGGATAAATCTGTGAGTGAATTCCGAATGCTGCGCAGGTGATGTCCGGCGTAGAGTGGGCGTGACTTTGTATCGGACTCTTTCTGGGAACGGCGGGAACCCGTCATCACGATGTCAAGGGAGAAATGCAAGTCACTAAATTGACAAGTATGAAAGTACCGATGAGTGATACGGGGGCGGAGTGACTCGTAATAGTGAGGAAATATTTGTAATGAATGTGGAACGAAGGGGTCACGTCAAGCGGCCTTGCCCAGTATCCAACTGTCAGACAGGAGGAGATGCTGAGGTTAAGGCAAAACCGTTTGTCATTGATAAAAGGGATGTGCACCGTGCCGGGTTATTGGTCAAAGCCAATCAGGGTATGACGGGAGTGGATGGTCGAACCATTGCGGATTTTAAATCAAACCTAAAAGGGAATCTATATAAACTGTGGAACCGCTTATCATCGGGCAGCTATTATCCGCCCCCGGTGAAAGGTGTCACTATTCCCAAGAAATCAGGTGGTGAACGTCTGCTGGGTATTCCCACTGTTGCGGATCGTGTAATAGAGTATTCGCGCCACCGAGGTATAAAAGGATTTATGTTGCCCGTTTTAGGCGGTTTGATTGCTTACTGCCTTAAATGGAAGAAACCATCACTGAAAGTTTTCTACTCAGAAGACGATTTTTCAGTGACGGTTTAAACAGAATTCGGGTTAACTAGTATGAAAATTGCCAAAAAGTCTAAAAAGTTATCTATAAGAATTCACTTTGACAATAGATAATTAGCAAAAACCGCCGTAAACCCTTGCCCAGTGCCAGAGCGGGGATATCAGGCGAAAAGCCCAAAGGGCTTTCAGACCGCCGACAAACCTCATTGAAAATAATGGGGTCTGTTCTTTTCATGATGAATCCTAATACAACTCATTTTCCTCATTGACCCGATTCAATCGCCCGTCAGGGGGTTATTTCCGCTTCGCTTGCAATTTGACACGTTCGCTCTCCAGAGATAAAAACAACACAGCATCGCGATCAGCAATGCTATCTTCTTGATATTTTGGGCGGTTGCTGCCAAAAGACACTGTATTTGCACTTTTTGCAACCCGCGAAAACGGGCATAACGGTGCCCGTGATGTTGTTTCGCATCCGCAAAACTGCGTTCTATCGTCTCCTTTCGTCGCTTGTAAACCTTTTTACCCCACTCCGTTAGCCGGTTTTCCCTGGCTTGCTCCTTACTGTCCTCCCAGACATGACGGGTTATCTTTTTGCCCCCTTTGGCCTGCGTACAGGATGCGCGTTTCGGGCAGTACTGGCAGATATTCGCCGCAGCCTGATAATGCCGGTATCCCTCTCGGCTGGTCGTTTTATAAATCAACTTTTCGCCCTGGGGGCACACATAGCAGTCCTGCTGCTTGTCATAGGTAAAATGCTTCTTCTGGAAGACGTTCGGCCCCTTATTCGAGCGGCGGTAACCGATTATCGGGATGACGCCTAACTGTTCCGTTAAATAACAGACTGGGGCCGTAAAATAGCCCGCATCCAGCCCAACCGCGAGGGGAGCCAGGGAGAATCGTTTGAGCTGACGCGCCAGACGCCCAATAAAGGGCTGGCTGTCGTGGACATTGCCCGGGGTGGCGTAGGTATCGGTGATGATGCCGACTTTTCCATCCACGCTACGGTGGTCAAGGTAAAAGAACCCCCTGGGTTTGTTGGTCCGGTGCATAAATCCGCTTTCCGGATCGGGGATACTGACCTTCGTCTTTCTCTGCCGTTCCTTAAGGGCTGGCTTTAAGCTTTTTTCCGGCAATAGCCCGGTCTTCATTGACCGCGTTATCCAGCTCGTTAAGATAGGCGCTGAGGGGAACCGACCGCATCGCCTGCTCAGATTTATGTGGATTGGCACTGGCTTTCAGGTGGGTACTGTCCGTATAGAGTACCCGTCCACCCACCAGCCCTCTGGCGATCGCCTGCTCAACAATGTGGTCAAAAATCTGCTGGAAGACCTCGCTGTGATTGAAATGGCGGCGGCGGTTTTGGCTCAGGGTCGAAGCATCAGGCACCTTCTCAGTCAGTCCGAGGCGCAGAAACCAGCGATAAGCTACATTAACCTGAATTTCCTGTACCAGACGGCGTTCACTGGGAATGCCAAATAAATAGCTCAGTAACATCATCTTAAGCAACATAACGGGATCGATAGCCGGTCGGACATTATTATGACAATACAAAGGCGCGACTCATTCGCGGATAAATTCGAAATCAATAGCGGCATCGATTTTACGGACCCGATGATTTTTGGGTACCAGCTCGTCAAGCGAAAGCGTTTCTGGCGGGAAAGTCTGAGGAGGCGGTGTTCTTAACATGGCGGCAAGCTCCGTTTGGTGAACGGAACTTAATTAAAACAAAAGGCCGGATAAAAAACCAGCACTTTGTCAATAATCTGAAAGCCCAAAGGACTTTAGGGCTGGCTACTGCGACGTATCCTGACTGAATTGATATTTGCCTGTAAAATAGGCTAAAATGAATGCACTCTATCAATGAGCGCTGAATATGTTAAGAGCGACCAATTTCAACACAAACTCTCTCGAACAATGGTTGACGAAAACCAAGCGGTCATTGTTGAGACGCTGAAATCGGCCAACATAATGAAGGATCACCACCTTGCCCACGCTATCGGGGATGCGGGCTGACATGGCTCCCTCATGAAACTGGAATACAAAGCCGCGGCGGCAGGTGTTCACCTAGTCAAACTGGATCAGTGGTTCGCCAGCTCGAAAACCTGCCATGGCTCCGGTCACAAAATGCCAGAACTGCCGCTAAATAAGCGGATCTGGCAATGCCCGGTTTGTCATGTCGAACATGACCGCGATATTAATGCGGCGATCAACATCCAGCGCAAGGGCACAACAGAATTACAGGCGGCGGGACTCATCGTTTCTGCCCACGGAGGCCAGCGTAAATCCGTCATAAAGACGGTGGCGGCCTGAAAAGTGGGAAGCCTCGCCGTTTTTTGCGGCGGGGAGCAGTCACAAAGAAAGGTTTTATTGCTATAAGATCGAATAACATTGAGAACTGAAAAATGTGTAACAACATCAATGATGAATTCAAATCGATGGCAACATTGGCTTTACGAACCAGACAATATTTGGGAACAAATTTTCCAAGTGAGATCATCTCTGGAGAAAAGGTTCGCATAAGAGGATTTTTAGTGTAAAGGCAAATCCGTTTTTCTTACAAAGTTCCATTAGAAAAAAGGCGCCGACCAAAAAGCCAGCGCCTTATCAATAATCTAATTCAAGTAGCGTATATGGATCACCAATATTATGAACTACCCTAGTTGCCACTTAACTTATAACTGGCAGGGGCGGAGAGACTCGAACTCCCAACACCCGGTTTTGGAGACCGGTGCTCTACCAATTGAACTACGCCCCTAAATTAAGGTGGCGGTGCGGACGGGGCTCGAACCCGCGACCCCCGGCGTGACAGGCCGGTATTCTAACCAACTGAACTACCGCACCACCGAATTCTCTTTGATTTATATCGCTGCTACGACATAAAACTTTAATATCAAACTTAGCAGCTCATAAACGGCTTTCCTGCCGTTTGCCCTTCGGACCATCGCCACTCGCGATGTTCAAACCCGTTCCAGACGGAGTTTGTCCTACTCTCTGCTACTTTTGCCTCATGTTGCTTTGCTGTCGCAACACAATGCTAAATTAAAGCCTGGCAGTTCCCTACTCTCACATGGGGAGACCCCACACTACCATCGGCGCTACGGCGTTTCACTGCTGAGTTCGGCATGGGGTCAGGTGGGACCGCCGCGCTAT